>NZ_JAGIQE010000023.1:0-32393 GCF_017815075.1 Burkholderia sp. AcTa6-5
ATGAAGGATTCGAAGGTGATCGTCGCGATCAACAAGGATCCCGAAGCACCGATCTTCAGCGTGGCCGACTACGGCCTCGTCGGCGATCTGTTCTCGCTCGTGCCGGAGCTCGTGAGCGAGCTGGGCTGACGCGGCGTGACGCTTCAGCGGTAAGCACACGAGAAGAGGGGCGCGACGAGCGCCCCTTTTTTCGTTGTGTGGTCGTTGAATGAGGAGCGGATATCGCTCGTCCGGACGATTCGCGCTCGTACCGTGCCGCGCCGAACATATCGTCGCGCAGGCACGGCGGGTAACGCCGATTCGTTCAACGGACGACGCGTGCATGCGCGCGTCGACTGAAGCGTCGTGCCGAGTGGCCACTCGCAGTCGAGTCGCAGTCGCCAAAACGAGAAAAGCGCCCTCGGGCGCCTTTCTCGTTGATGCAATCGGCCCGCATCGCAGCGGGCCGTTCCGGTTTACGCGTAGGCCGGGCGCGTCTGGCCGGGCACGTCCTTCAGGTAACGATGCACCGACAGGTCGTCGGCCTGGATCGCGGGCATCTTGCCCGAGATCAGGTCCGCGAGCAGTTGGCCCGAGCCGCACGACATCGTCCAGCCGAGCGTGCCGTGGCCGGTGTTCAGGAACAGGTTCGACACCGGCGTGCGGCCGACGATCGGCGTGCCGTCCGGCGTCATCGGGCGCAGGCCCGTCCAGAACGTGGCCTTCGACGTGTCGCCGCCGCCCGGGAACAGGTCGTTCACGCACATCTCGAGCGTTTCGCGGCGCGCCGCGCGCAGCGTCTTGTCGAAGCCGACGATTTCCGCCATGCCGCCGACGCGGATGCGCTGGTCGAAGCGCGTGATCGCGATCTTGTAGGTCTCGTCGAGCACGGTCGACACCGGCGCCGCGGCTTCGTTGACGATCGGCGCGGTGATCGAATAGCCCTTGAGCGGATAGACGGGAATCTTCATCAGGTGGGAGATGAAGCGGGTCGAGTACGAGCCGAGCGCGACGACGTACGCGTCGGCACGCACCGTCTCGCTGCCGCACTGCACGCCGGCGATCTTGCCGCCCGCGATCGCGAGCGCATCGATCGGCGTGTTGTAGCGGAACTTGACGCCGAGCGATTCGGCGAGCGCGGCGAGGCGCGTCGTGAACAGTTGGCAATCGCCGGTTTCGTCGCCCGGCAGGCGCAGGCCGCCCGTCAGCTTGTGCGAGACGGCGGCGAGCGCCGGTTCGGCATGCTTCAGTTCGGCCGGCGACAGCAGTTCGAACGGCACGTTCGCTTCCTGCAGCACGGCGATGTCCTTCGCCGCGCCGTCGAGTTGCTGCTGCGTGCGGAACAGTTGCAGCGTGCCACCCGTGCGGCCTTCGTATTCGATGCCGGTATCGGCGCGCAGCGCCTGCAGGCAGTCGCGGCTGTATTCGGCGAGACGGACCATGCGGCCCTTGTTGACTGCATAGCGCTCGGCCGTGCAGTTGCGCAGCATCTGAACCATCCACTGGAGTTGGAAGCGCGTGCCGTCGAGACGGATCGCGAGCGGCGCATGCTTTTCGAACATCCACTTGACGGCCTTCAGCGGCACGCCGGGCGCGGCCCACGGTGCCGCATAGCCGGGAGAGATCTGGCCTGCGTTCGCGAAGCTCGTCTCCAGCGCCGGGCCGGCTTCCCGGTCGATCACCGTGACTTCATGACCGGCGCGCGCAAGGTAATACGCGCTTGCCACGCCCACTACACCGCTGCCCAGAATGACGACTCGCATAGCTGCTCCAGATGGAAGGAACCAGGTCGAGGCCGGGCGCACCTGCGGCTCCGTGTAACCTCTAGCTGATCTAGTTTTTTGCGCTATGGTATTGTCGAATGTGCAGTTTTTGTTATTGTATTTTTCTGGTTTTCAGCATAAACAAATGAGAACGCAACGTCAGCCCGTACGTACGCTCGACAAGCTCGACCGGCGCATCCTGAAACTGCTCCAGGACGACGGCCGGATGGCGATGAAGGACCTCGCGGAACAGGTCGGACTGACCGTCACGCCGTGCATCGAGCGCGTGCGGCGCATGGAGCGCGACGGCGTGATCACCGGCTATCACGCGCGGGTCGACCCGCATCAGCTGGATGCCGCGCTGCTGGTGTTCGTCGAGATCACGCTCGGCCACAAGGGCGGCAACATGTTCGAGCAGTTCCGCCGGGAAGTGATGAAGATCGACGAGGTGCTCGAATGCCATCTCGTCTCCGGCGATTTCGACTACCTGATCAAGGCGCGGATCGGCGAGATGGCCGACTACCGGAAACTGCTCGGCGACATCCTGCTGCAGTTGCCCGGCGCCGTGCAGTCGAAGAGCTATGTCGTGATGGAGGAAATCAAGGAAACGCTGACGATTGCGGTCGGCGAGTGACGCTGGGCGGCCCGTCGTCGGGCCCTTTATCCCACCCTTGGCATGCTGCGCCCAATACTGTATAAATGTACAGTATTGGGCGCAGGCGAATGGGTGGGCACATGGACGATCGGTCCGACAACGAATTTCCGGTAGCGCCGCCCGTGCCCCGCAAGGGGCGCGGCGCGGTCGACAACCTGCAGGGGCGGTATGAAATCGCGCAGCGCGAAGCGGTGGACGACGGCTGGACGCACGCGTCCGACGATGCCGATTTCCCCGCGCCGCTGCGCACGCAGGTCTTCGAGGAGCGGGCGAAGAGCATCCTGACGCGCAACCAGTCGCCCGATATTCCGTTCAGCGTGTCGCTCAATCCGTATCGCGGCTGCGAGCACGGCTGTATCTATTGCTTCGCGCGGCCGACGCACAGCTACCTCGGGCTGTCGCCGGGGCTCGATTTCGAAAGCCGCATCTACGCGAAGGTCAATGCAGCCGAACTGCTCGAGCGCGAGATTTCGCGCAAGCGCTACGTGCCGGAGCCGATCGCGCTCGGCGTCAACACCGACGCGTACCAGCCGGTCGAGCGCGACCTGCGCATCACGCGCAGCGTGATCCAGGTGATGCACGACCGCGGGCTGCCGTTCGCGGCGATCACGAAGTCGTCGCTGATCGAGCGCGATCTCGACCTGCTCGCGCCGATGGCCGAACGCGGGCAGGTGATGGCGGCGGTCACGATCACGACGCTCGATGCCGAACTGGCGCGCACGCTCGAGCCGCGCGCGGCCACGCCGGCGCGGCGGTTGCGCACGATCCGTGCGCTGCGCGATGCGGGCGTGCCGGTCGGCGTGAGCATTGCACCGGTGATTCCGTTCGTGACCGAGCCCGACATGGAGCACGTGCTGGAGGCCTGCGCGGAAGCCGGTGCGACGCATGCGAGCTACATCGTCCTGAGGTTGCCGTGGGAGGTCGCGCCGCTGTTCAAGCAGTGGCTTGCCGCGCATTTTCCCGATCGCGCGGAGCGCGTGATGAATCGCGTGCGCGACATGCGCGGCGGCAAGGATTACGACTCGGATTTCTCGAAACGGATGAAGGGCGAGGGGATCTGGGCCGACCTGCTGCGGCAGCGCTTCCGTCAGGCCGTCAAGCGGCTCGGGTTGAACGAACGCACGAACGGCATCCTCGATCTGTCGCGGTTCCGCGGTGCGCCTGCCGCCGGGGCGCCGGCGCCGCGCGTCGCGGTTCGTGCAGCTGGCGCGAAATCGCGCGACGACATGCAGTTGAACCTGTTCTGACCGGCGAGCAACGCAGTCGCCGGTGGGCCGTATCGACCGTATTGGTCGTGCTTACTGCGAAATCTGCTTGGCCGCTTCAACCTGCGATTCGAAGTACGTCTGGAACGACAGCGCGAGTGCGGTCATCAACAGGAACGCGCCGATCAGCAGCGAGAAGATCACGACGAAGATCACGGTCCAGCCCGACTGGCTCTGCTTGCCGGTGTCGGCGTTGAATTGCGCATCCCATTTTTCATCGGGGCGCAGCCCGTAGACGAGTGCGGCGAGGAACGCCGCCAGCAGCGAGATTGCACCGGGCACCGCTAGCCACCAGCCGAGGCCGGCGCTGCGCTGGGTGGCGGCAAGCAGCAGGAAGCCCGGGATGCCGATGATCGTCGCGAGCAGATGGGCCCAGCCGTATACGTCGCGAAAGCCGTACAGATAGAAGCGATGCGCGCCGATCGACCCGAGCAGGAACGCGAGGGCGGCGGTGAGCGTCTTGGAGCGGAAGCGGCGGGGCGATGCGGTGCTGCTGGACATGGATGGCGGCGTAGTGTCGTTGGCATGGGCGGGGCCGGCAGGCCGGCGCGGGCGCGCGGCCCGGCACGCATTCTACGATGCCCGGTCGGGGCCGGTCACCCCTCGCGTGCGTCAGGGGGCCGCATACGTCACGCGGTAGATCGCGCCCGCGTAATCGTCGCTGACGAGCAGCGAACCGTCCGGCAGCGGCAATACATCGGCCGGGCGTCCCCATGCCGTGCCGTCGGGCCGCAGCCAGCCCGTGACGAACGGCGTTTGACGAGCATGGCTGCCGTCCGCCGAGACGACCACGCGCATCACGCGGTAGCCGACCTTCGTGCGGCGGTTCCACGAGCCGTGTTCGGCAATGAAGACGTTATTGCGATACGACGCCGGAAACATCGGCCCGGTGTAGAAGCGCATCCCGAGCGCCGCGACGTGCGCACCGAGTTTCAGGACCGGCGGCGCATAACGTCGGCACGCGTCGGCGCTGCCGAATTGGGGGTCGGGCGTATCGCCGCCGTGGCAGTATGGAAAACCGAAGTCGAGGCCGGCGCGCGGCGCGCGGTTCAGCTTGTCGTCCGGTACGTCGTCGCCCATCAGGTCGCGCCCGTTGTCGGTGAACCAGAGCTCGCCCGAATCCGGGTGCCATGCAAAGCCGACCGTGTTGCGTATGCCGCGCGCGACCACTTCACGCCCGCTGCCGTCGGCGTTCATCCGCGCGATGATCGCGTAGCGGCTGCGATCGGCGAGGCAGACGTTGCACGGTGCGCCGATCGGCACGTACAGCTTGCCGTCGGGGCCGAACGCGATGAATTTCCAGCCGTGATGGTGATCGGTCGGCAGTGCGTCGGTCACGACGACGGGCGCGGGCGGTTTCGCGAGCCGGTCGTCGATATGATCGACGCGCAGGATGCGCGACACGGCGGATATATAAAGGGCGCCGTCGAGGTAGGCCACCCCGACGGGCATGTCGAGCCCGGACGCGATCACGTAGCGTGCGCTGATCCGGCCCTCGTGCATCACCAGTGCGTGGACGCGGCCGTCCCGCGTGCCGACATACAGGATGCCGCGCGGCGACCACGCCATTTCCCGTGCGGCCGGGACGGCGTCGGTCAGCACGTCCACATGGAAGCCGGGCGGCACGACGAGTTCGTTCACCGGCAGCGGCGCGGCAAACGCCGGGGCCGACGCGAGGCAGGCGAGGCCGGCAAGCAGCGCCGCGAACAGGTGCTGCGCGCGGCGCATCGGGGCGGCGCGAAGAGGCGGCATGACGGTCGGTAGCATCCTGGACACGACGATTGTATGCCCGGCGGACGGGCCGTCCGCGGATTTTTACGCGTAAGTGTTTGTTGTACCTCTGGTTTCCGGCTATAATCGCGTGTTTCAGTAGTTTCGAACCCGGTTTTCCCGAAGGACATCATATGGTTATCATCCGTCTGGCTCGTGGCGGCTCGAAGAAGCGCCCGTTCTACAACATCGTTGCTACCGATTCGCGCAACCGTCGTGACGGCCGCTTCATCGAACGCGTCGGCTTCTACAACCCGGTCGCCACGAAGGGCGAATCGCTGCGTATCGCTCAGGATCGCCTGACGTACTGGCAAGGCGTTGGCGCGCAACTGTCGCCGACCGTCCAGCGTCTGGTGAAGGAAGCGCAAAAGGCGCAACCGGCTGCCTAATGGCACGGTGTGCCGGTCGTGCCGGCTGTGAGGTGCATTGATGGCGGGTCACGATTCCGGTAATGCAAGGCGCGGGCGTGCGTCATTCGGCGCATTCGTCCGCAAGCCGGTCGAGCGCGACGCGGTCGCGAACGCCGGTCAGGCTGCCGAACCAGGCAGTCCCGACGCGACGCAAGCCTGGCCCGACGATGCCGTCGAGGTCGGGGCGGTGGTCGACGCCTACGGCCTGAAGGGCTGGGTCAAGGTGGCGACGCATGCCGATGCCGGTCGCGGCGGCGACGCGCTGCTCAACGCGCGTCGCTGGTGGCTGGAACGCGGTGCGGAGCGGCTTTCCGTCCGCATCATGCAGTCGAAGACGCACAGCGATACTGTCGTTGCGCAACCCGCGGGCGTCAGCGACCGCGATGCCGCGCTGTCCATGCGCGGCTTTCGCGTGTTCGTGCGTCGGGAAGATTTCCCGGCACTGGCCGCGGACGAATTCTATTGGGTCGACCTGATCGGTCTCGAGGTCGTCAACGAGCAATCGGTGGCGCTCGGGAAGGTGAGCGGGATGATCGACAACGGCGTGCATTCGATCATGCGTGTCGAGTATCCGGCAACCGGAAAAGACGGTCAGCCGACCACCGACGAGCGATTGATTCCGTTCGTCGGCGTCTACGTCAAAACGGTGGATCAGGCGGCGCGTCGCATCGTCGTCGACTGGGAAGCCGATTACTGAAATGAACCAGGTTACCGAGAGCGCGGTGCAGTTCGACGTCGTCACGCTCTTTCCCGAGATGTTCCGTGCACTGACCGACTGGGGAATCACCAGCCGGGCCGTGAAGCAGGGGCGCTTCGGGCTGCGCACCTGGAACCCGCGTGATTTCACGACGGACAACTACCGCACGGTCGACGATCGTCCGTACGGCGGTGGTCCGGGCATGGTGATGCTGGCCAGGCCGCTCGAAGCCGCGATCGACGCCGCGAAAGCGGCGCAGGCGGAGCAGGGCATCGCGAGCACGCGCGTCGTGATGATGTCGCCGCAAGGCGCGCCGCTCACGCACGATCGGGCGGTGCGGATGGCGCAGGAACCCGGCGTCGTCGTGCTGTGCGGTCGCTATGAGGCGATCGACCAGCGCCTGCTCGACCGTTGCGTCGACGAGGAAATCAGCCTCGGCGATTTCGTGCTGTCGGGCGGCGAATTGCCGGCGATGGCGATGATGGATGCGGTCGTGCGGTTGCTGCCCGGCGTGCTGAACGATTCGCTGTCGGCCGTGCAGGACAGCTTCGCGGACGGCCTGCTCGATTGTCCGCACTACACGCGCCCCGAGGAATACGACGGCGTGCGCGTGCCGGACGTGCTGCTCGGCGGGCATCATGCCGAGATCGAGAAGTGGCGGCGCCAGGAAGCATTGAGGAATACGTTGCGGAAGCGGCCGGACCTGATCGTCCGGGCGCGCCGCGAGAAGTTGCTGAGCCGGGCCGACGAGGCGTGGCTCGCGAACCTCGCACGCGAAGCGAAGGACGCCTCCTGAGGCGGCTGCGCGAGCGGGAATTGGCGGTGCCGTACATGCGTGTGCGGCGCCTGATGTGAATCCATCCTCTATCGGGGCCAGGCCTGGAAGCAGGCGGGTTGAACGCCGACACGATGGCATAAGGAGTCAGTAATGAATCTGATCGCAAAACTTGAGCAGGAAGAGATCGAGCGCGCGCTCGCCGGCAAGACCATCCCCGATTTCGCCCCGGGCGACACGGTGATCGTGAACGTGAACGTGGTTGAAGGTAACCGCAAGCGCGTTCAGGCTTACGAAGGCGTCGTGATCGCGATTCGCAATCGTGGTCTGAACTCGAACTTCATCGTCCGCAAGATCTCGTCGGGCGAAGGCGTCGAGCGTACGTTCCAGACGTACTCGCCGCTGCTGGCAAGCATCGTCGTGAAGCGTCGCGGTGATGTGCGTCGTGCGAAGCTGTACTACCTGCGCGAGCGTTCGGGCAAGTCGGCTCGTATCAAGGAAAAGCTGGTGTCGAAGGATCGCGCCGCAGCAGCTTCCCAAGAGTAAGAGCTGTAAGGAAAAAGCACCCAACCGGGTGCTTTTTTCATTCTGGCGCGACAATATGCTCGATACGACACGAACCCGAGAGCCCCATTGAATCGCCGCCCCATCATCGATCCCGAAGTATTGCCGGTCGAAGGCACCGGCGCCGGCCTGCCCGTCATCGATTCCAGGCTAATGACGCCGTCCGGCCTGCGAGAACGCTTCGCGCGCACGCTCGAGTGGAGCGTCGAACCCGGCGAAGCGCGGCTGCAGGAAGGCGTCGATCCGCGTAGCGCGGCCGTCCTCGTGCCGCTCATCGTCCGCGAGTCGGGCCTCACCGTGCTGCTGACGCAACGCGCCGATCACCTGAACGACCACGCCGGACAGATCAGCTTTCCCGGCGGCCGTCGCGAGCCGTTCGACCACGACGCGACCGCCACCGCGTTGCGCGAGGCGAAAGAAGAGATCGGGCTGGCCGCCGAACGCGTCGAGATTCTCGGCGCGCTGCCCGACTACCTGACCGGCACGGGTTTCTGCGTGACGCCGGTCGTCGGCCTCGTGCATCCGCCGTTCACCGTGCAGGCCGACACGTTCGAAGTCGCCGAGATTTTCGAAGTGCCGCTCGCGTTCGTGATGAATCCCGCGAACCATCAGATCCGCGTGTTCCGGTGGGAAGGCGGCGAGCGTCGTTTTTTTGCCATGCCTTACCCGAACGACGAACCGGACGGGCATTACTTCATCTGGGGCGCAACTGCCGCCATGTTTCGCAATCTGTATCGCTTCTTGGCGGCCGGTTAGGCGGGCGCGCCGGCCGGCGCGCGCGAGCGGCTGCCCGGCGACCGCGCCGGCAGCCATGCGCGGCTGACGCTGTGCTATCGTTATGCAAAAAATGACATAACTCCGAAGACGGCGCCACGCATGACTTTCTTTTCGGTTCTCCTCGCTCTCATCATCGAACAGGTCCGCGCGTTGTCGCCGAGCAATCCGGTGTTCGCACTGTTCCAGTTTCATGCGGAAACCGTCGCGCATGGCCTCGACGCCGGCAAGCAGAAGCATGGGCTCCTCGCCTGGCTCGCGGTCGTGCTGCCGTGGGTGCTGATCGTCGCGCTGATCTATTTCCTGCTGTACAAGGTGAGCTTCGTGCTCGCGTTCCTGTGGAACGTCGCCGTCGTGTATTTCACGCTCGGCTTCCGCCAGTTCAGCCACTACTTCACCGATATCCATCTCGCGCTCAACAACGACGACGTGCCGCGTGCGCGCGAAATCCTGCACGAGTGGACGGGCATCGACACGGTCGACATGCCGGTCGGCGAAATCGTCCGCCATACGCTGATCCACGCGGTCGTCGCGTCGCATCGGCACGTGTTCGGCGTGTTCTTCTGGTACGTGCTGCCGATCGGCCCGGCCGGCGCCGTGCTGTACCGGATTTCCGAATACCTCGCGCGCAGCTGGTCGACGCCGGGCGACGACCGCACGGCCGCGTTCTCGACGTTCGCGCAGCGCGCATTCTTCGTGATCGACTGGATTCCGTCGCGCCTGACGGCGCTCGGCTTCGCGATCGTCGGTAACTTCGAGGATGCGATCTATGCGTGGCGCAACCATACGCGCCAGTGGCCCGACCCGAACGACGGCGTATTGCTGGCCGCGGGCAGCGGCGCGCTCGGCGCGCGTCTCGCGGGGCCGCTCGCGGAACCGTCGAGCCTCGATGCGCTGGCGGTCGGCGACAGCGGTCCGTTGACGGTCGGTGACGATTGCACGCCGCGTACGCTGCAGTCGGCGGTTGGCCTCGTGTGGCGCGCGGTGATCCTGTGGATGATCCTGCTGTTGATGCTGACGCTGGCCGTGTGGGTATCGTGAGTGATGCGCTAGCCCAGCGCTCGCCAAAATGAGAAGGCCGGCTCGATGCCGGCCTTTTCGCTGTGCGTCGGCGCAGTGCGTTCAGTCGTCGAGCGGGTTGCGCACGGCGCCGCATTGCCAGCACGCGGTGAATTGCGCTTCCAGCGCTTCGCCGCACTGCCGGCAGCGCCAGGGTGCCGCGCCGGCCGACGGGCCGTGCGACGCGGCATCGAGGAGCCGACGGGCGAGCGCGTCGTCGCGTTCGTCGTCGAGCCACAGTTCGGGCGTGCACGCATCGGCGGGCAGGCCGCCGAGCGCGCCGGTCGCATAGCAGTTGTGCAGCTCACAACCGATGCCGGCCACCTGGAGCACGTTGGCCCAATGCTGTGCGGTCGCGAGGTCGGGTGCCTTGAAACGCATCGCGGCTCCTGTCGATGAAGGCCGGCCCGGCTGGCGCCGGCCGGCCGTCGCACACGTCGAGCGGTCAGCGGACGATCTGGCTCGCCTCATGCACGAGCTGCGCGTACAGCGCGTGCCGGGACGGCGCGATGCGGCCGTCGGCGACGGCGTCGAGGATCGCGCAGCCGGGCTCGTGCAGATGATGACAATTATAGAAACGGCAGTCCGCGAGCAGCGGACGGAATTCCGGAAACGCGCGCTCGAGGCGGCCTTCGGTCAGGTGGTAGAGGCCGAATTCCTGGAATCCCGGCGAATCGATCAGCGCACCGCCGCCTTCCAGCGGGTACAGGCGTGTGAACGTGGTCGTGTGACGGCCGCTGTTGAGCGCGGCCGAAATCTCGCGGGTCGCGGCTTCGGCATCGGGCACGAGCAGGTTCACGAGCGTCGACTTGCCCATCCCGGACTGGCCGAGCAGGATCGTCGAATGCCCGGCGAGATGCGGCATCAACTGCGCGCGCGCGTCGTCCGGCGCGCCTTTCACCGACAGCTCGAGCACGTCGTAGCCGAGCGCGCGGTACGGCGCGAGACGCTCGCGCGCCACCGGCAGCGCGGCTTGGACGTCGATCTTGTTCAGCACGACGAGCGGCTTCAGCTCGTTCGCCTCGGCCGCGATCAGCGCGCGGCCGAGCAGATCCTCGCTGAAATAGGGCTCGGTCGCGAGCACGATCAGCAACTGGTCGAGGTTCGCCGCGAACAGCTTCGACTTGAACTGGTCGGAGCGGTACAGCAGGTTGCGCCGTTCGCCGATCTCCACGATCACGCCCTGGTCGGCCGATGCGAGCTCGTACGCGACGCGGTCGCCGACCGCGATGTCGCTCTTCTTGCCGCGTGGGAAGCATTGCAGCATCGGGCCGCCGTCATCGGGCGCGACGATGTAGTGGCGGCCGTGCGCCGCGATCACGCGGCCTTCGGCCCGCTGCGCGCCGGATGCGCGCGGGGCCGGCTGGCGGGAGGTCGGCCGGCTCATGCGTGCTGCAGCAGGCGGTCGATCCGCTGCGACGCGGGCGGATGCGAGTAGTAGAAGGCCGTGTAGACGGGGTCGGGCGTCAGCGTCGACGCGTTGTCCTCATAGAGCTTCACGAGCGCGCTGACGAGATCCTGCGCGTCGGTCTGGCTGGCCGCGAACGCGTCGGCCTCGAATTCGTGCTTGCGCGACGTGAGGCTGCTGAACGGCGTCGCGAAGAACAGGAACACCGGAATCGCGAGGAAGAACAGGATGAGCGCGGCGCCCGCGTTGCTGGTGTCGAGCGACGGCGTGACGCCGAGCCCCGTGTAGAACCACGTGCGTTGCGCGAGCCAGCCGAGCAGCGCGAGCAGCACGAGGCTCAGCACGAACGACACGAGCATCCGCTTCATCACGTGGCGGCGCTTGAAGTGGCCGAGCTCGTGCGCGAGCACGGCTTCGATCTCCTGGCCGGACAGGCGCGCGAGCAGCGTGTCGAAGAACACGATCCGCTTCGATGCGCCGAAGCCCGTGAAGTACGCGTTGCCGTGCGCGGAGCGGCGGCTGCCGTCCATCACGAACAGCCCCTTGGCCGCGAAGCCGCAGCGCTTCATCAGCGACTCGATGCGCGCGCGCAGCGCGTCGTCCTTCAGCGGCTCGAACTTGTTGAACAGCGGCGCGATGAAGGTCGGGTAGATCAGCAGCACGAGCATCTGGAACGCGACCCAGACGACCCAGGTCCACAGCCACCACAGGTTGCCGGCCTGGTTCATCAGCCACAGCACGACGAACAGCAGCGGCAGGCCGAGCACGGCGCCGAGCAACGTGTTTTTCAGCATGTCGGTGAAGAACAGCCGCTTCGTCATCCGGTTGAAGCCGAAGCGCTGCTCGATCCCGAACTGGCGGTAATACTCGAACGGCACGTCGATCACGCCCGTGATCGCGAGCACCGCGGCGACCAGCGCGACCTGCTGCCCGTAGCCGCGGCCGAGCCAGCCGGTCAGCAGCGTGTCGAGCGCGCCGACGCCGCCGAGCAGCGTGAGGCCGACCAGCACGGCCGCGCTGACGACGATCTCGAGCATCGTCAGCCGGGTGCGCTCGACGGTGTAATCGGCCGCGCGCTGGTGGGCGGTCAGCGGGATGGTGGCGCTGAACTGCGCGGGCACGCCGTTGCGGTGCGCGGCGACGAAGCGGATCTGCCGCGACGCGAGCCACAGCTTGGTGACGACCATCGCGAGTACGGCGGTCGCGAACAGCAGGGTGAACGAAAGGGGTGACATCGAAGGCGCCAAAGGGTTCTATGCGAGAATTATATGTTCTTGCGGACCGGCCCCGCTGATGCGATGCCGACCGCCCGGGCGGCGCCGCGTCGGCGCGCCCGGTTCGCTATTTTCCAGGATGAATCATGACCGATACCGCCGCTTCCGCCAGCCAGCCCGCGCTCGTGCGCAACGAGTTGAACCTCGTCTGGCTCGACATGGAGATGACGGGCCTCGACCCGGATAACGACCGCATCATCGAGATCGCGGTCGTCGTGACCAATTCCACGCTCGACGTCGCCGTCGAGGGCCCGGTGTTCGCGATTCACCAGAGCGACGAGACGCTCGCGAAGATGGACGACTGGAACAAGTCGACGCACGGCCGCTCGGGGCTGATCGACCGCGTGCGCGCGTCGACCGTGACCGAGGCGGAAGCCGCCGCGCAACTGCAGGCGTTCCTCGCGCAGTACGTGTCCCCGGGCAAGTCGCCGATGTGCGGCAACTCGATTTGCCAGGACCGCCGCTTCATGGCGCGCTGGATGCCGGAATTCGAGCGGTTCTTCCACTACCGCAACCTCGACGTCAGCACGCTCAAGGAGCTGTGCCGCCGCTGGCAGCCGGCCATCTACAAAGGTTTCCAGAAGCGGGCGATGCACACCGCGCTCGCCGACATCCACGAGTCGATCGACGAGCTGAAGTACTACCGCGAGCATTTCCTGATTCCGGCCGCATCGGCGCCGGCAGGCGATTCCGTGCCGGCCGCCTGAGCGGGCCGGCACACGTGCGGCGCGCGGCAAACGCTCAGCGCCGCGCGCTTTTCGGGCGGAACGCCGCGACCACCGCGGCGTCGGTCTCGATATACGGGCCGCCGATCAGGTCGATGCAGTAGGGCACCGCGGCGAAGATGCCGGGCACGGTCGACTTGCCGTCGGCGTCGCGCAGCCCTTCCAGCGTTTCGCGGATCGACTTCGGCTGGCCGGGCAGGTTGATGATCAGCGCCGCATGGTCGGCCGTTTCGCGGATCACCGCGACCTGCCGCGACAGGATCGCGGTCGGCACGAAATTCAGGCTGATCTGCCGCATCTGTTCGCCGAATCCCGGCATTTCCTTCGTCGCCACGGCCAGCGTGGCTTCCGGCGTCACGTCGCGACGCGCGGGGCCCGTGCCGCCCGTCGTCAGCACGAGGTCGCAGCCGGCGACGTCGACGAGTTCGGTCAGCGTGGCCGAGATCGTCGGCGCGTCGTCCTGGATCAGGCGCGTTTCGGCGCGCCACGGCGAAACCAGCGTGCCGGCGAGCCATTCCTGCAGCGCCGGAATACCCTTGTCTTCGTAGACCCCCGTACTCGCGCGGTCGCTGATCGACACGAGGCCGACCACGAGCTCGTCCGGGTGGTTAGGCTTCGTCGTCATGGTCGTCTCCGGCGTCGTCGGCCGCGTCGTCGTCGCTGTCGGACGCGCCGCCGGCCGCCTTGATCCACTGGAACAGCTCGCGGAAATAGCGCGGCGGCTTGCCTTGCTGCGCTTCCTTGCGTGCGTTGCGGATCAGCGTGCGGCCTTCCTGGATGTCGGCGTCGGGGTGCTGGCGCAGGAATTCGGTCAGCGCGTCGTCGCTCGCGAGCAGCTGCTCGCGCGTGCGCTCGATCCAGTGCAGGCGGGCCGTCGCAGCCTTGTTCACGCCGCGTTGCGCGTCGAGTGCGGTGCGCAGCGCGGCCGTTTCGTCGTCGGTCAGCGAGCGCATCACGCGGCCGACGTACTGGAGCTGGCGGCGCTTGCCTTCGTGATCGGTGATCCGGCGCGCCTCGCGCACGGCGTCCGCGAGACTTTCGGGCATCGGCATGCGCTTCAGTGCGTCTTTCGGCAGGTCGACGAGCGCCTGGCCGAGCACCTGCAACTCGTGCATTTCGCGCTTCAACTGGGATTTGCTGGGGCGATCGTAGCCGTTGTCGTCTTCTTCGGCGACAGGCTCGATCGGCTGGATTCGGGTTTTGCGTGTCATGGGCCGCATTGTATCGCGGTGCGGACACCCCAAGCTTGTCTGTGCGCGGCCCCGGACCTTGCTATGATCGCGGGATACGCAACATTTTGACCATGCGGGCGCCCGCCCGCCACCGGATACCAAGACGATGGCAGCCAATCTCGACGTACAAGCGCGCTATTTCCCGCACACGCAGGACCAGCTCAAGGAAATCGCATCGGACATCCTTCGCCATGCGAAGGCGCTCGGCGCGACCGACGCCGCGACCGAAATCTCCGAGGGCGACGGCCTGTCGGTGTCGGTGCGCCGCGGCGAAGTCGAAACGATCGAGCACAACCGCGACAAGATGGTCGGCGTCACCGTGTTCATCGGCAAGAAGCGCGGCAACGCGAGCACGTCGGACTTCTCGCCGGCCGCGATCAAGGATACCGTCGCCGCAGCCTACAACATCGCGCGCTTCACGGCAGAGGACGAAGCGGCCGGCCTCGCCGAAGCCGAGCTGCTCGAAACCGATCCGCGCGACCTCGATCTGTACCACCCGTGGGCGCTGAGCGCCGACGAGGCCGTCGAGCTCGCCCGCCGCGCGGAAGACGCCGCGTTCGCGGTCAGCCCGCAGATCCGCAATTCGGAAGGCGCGAGCGTGTCGGCGCAGCACTCGCAGTTCGTGCTCGCGACGTCGCGTGGCTTCCTCGCCGGCTATCCGTACTCGCGCCACTACATCGCATGCGCGCCGATCGCGGGCAGCGGCCGCCACATGCAGCGCGACGACTGGTATTCGTCGAAGCGCAGCGCGATCGATCTCGCCGCGCCCGAAGCGGTGGGCCGTTACGCGGCCGAACGCGCGCTCGCGCGGATGGGCGCGCGCCGTCTCGACACGCGCAAGGTGCCCGTGCTGTTCGAGGCGCCGCTCGCGGCCGGCCTGCTCGGCGCGTTCGTGCAGGCGGTGAGCGGCGGCGCGCTGTATCGCAAGACGTCGTTCCTCGTCGACAGCCTCGGCAAGCCGGTGTTCGCGCCGCACGTCCAGGTCGTCGAGGATCCGCACGTGCCGCGCGCGATGGGCAGCGCGCCGTTCGACGAGGAAGGCGTGCGCACGCGTGCGCGCAGCGTCGTGAAGGACGGCGTCGTCGAAGGCTATTTCCTGTCGACCTATTCGGCACGCAAGCTCGGCACGCAAACCACCGGCAACGCGGGCGGCTCGCACAACCTCGCGCTGCGCAGCTCGAACACGCAGGCGGGCGACGACTTCGACGCGATGCTGAAGAAGCTCGGCACGGGCCTGCTGCTGACCGAGCTGATGGGGCAGGGCGTGAACTACGTGACGGGCGACTATTCGCGCGGCGCGGCGGGTTTCTGGGTGGAGAACGGCGTGATCCAGTATCCGGTCGAGGAAATCACCGTCGCCAGCACGCTGCAGGAGATGTTCCGCCATATCGTCGCGATCGGGGCGGACTCGATCGTGCGCGGGACGAAGGAAACCGGCTCGGTGCTGATCGAGCAGATGACGATCGCGGGGCAGTAAGCCGCGCGTGGCGCAGGCCGCCAGGAAACGAAAAGCCCGACCGGCGTATGTGAGCCGGTCGGGCTTTTTTCATCGTGCGGAAGAAGACGTCAGCCGCGCTTGCGCGTGTAGACGACGAACGCATAGCCGAACGTGTTCGGCGCGGCGGCCCGATGCGCGTCGCGCGAGACTTCCTGCCAGTGCGCGGCGTCGGGCGCCGGGAACGACGCGTCGCCGTCGAAATCGGCATCGATCTCGGTGACGATCAGCTTGTCGGCGAGCGTGAGACCTTCCGCGTAGAGTTGCGCGCCGCCGATCAGGAACGCCTCGGGCACGCCGTCGTGCGCGGCGAGCGCCAGTGCATCGGCGAGCGACGTGACCGTGTCGCAGCCTTCGAAACGGCGCGCGGCGTCGTGCGTGACGACGATGTTGCGGCGGCCGGGCAGCGGCCGGCCGATCGATTCGTGGGTCTTGCGGCCCATCACGATCGGCGCGCCCATCGTCGTGCGCTTGAAGAACGCGAGATCCTCGGGAAGTTTCCAGGGCAACTGGTTGTCGCGGCCGATGATGCCGTTGCGGGCGCGCGCGACGATCAGGGTCAACGTCGTCATGAAGGTCGGGGAAGAGGGAAGACGGAATGGAGCCGATTTTACCGGAACGGCGGCGCGCGCCGGATTCCGCCTGCCGGCGCGGGTATCCGCGTTTCTTGCATCGTGCGCCGCGACGCGTGATGCCCCGCGCCGCGGCGGCCGTCCGAATAAAAAGAGTGCCCGCCGGGGGACGGAGCACAAAAACTTTTTGTGCCGCGAGATCGGCGATACCGGCTCTACCCGATGGCATTCCTTCCGACCGGATCGTCGATTCAATACGCAATCCTGATCGATTCGACGCGTCGAATGATCAGGGATGCGTATTGGCTCGCGCGTTGCCTTCCATCGCATGCCGGATATCGCCCGGTTGCGGCGCCGGCAGCGGCAGCGGCAAATGGGGCGGCGGTGGAATCTCGTCCCACAGCGTCACGGAGGCCTGGCGTGCCGGCAGCGGTTGCGGCGCCGACACGGTCACGATGCCGAACGCGTTGTCGTGTTGCCTGCCCGGCGTGTTGTCGGCAAGCAGCATCGCGCGCTGCGGCTGCATGCCTTCGTCCGCGCAGGCCGGTGCAGGCGGGCCGGCGGCCGACAGCACGAGCGTCATCGGCACGAAGGAAAGTAAAAAAAGTTTTCGCATGGCGACTGTCTCCGGTCGTTTCCGTATTCAGCGAAATACATGCCACCGTACCGGGACCATTGCCGCCATTGCGATTCGTGCTCGAGCATTGCGAATGGCGGCCGAAAACGCCTGAAAATGTTTCAGGCCTGAAACGAGGGGGCTCGGGAATATTGCTGATTCAACCGATACGCTCGAAGGATGAAAATCGGCGCGTGTGTTGGTGACGAAGCCCTTCGTGCGCATCCACTATGTGCAGAGGATTGATCTGCATCGACCTCCTGAGCGATTTGGCCGCATCGCCATCGGTGCTGAAACGGGTTTGTCGTATTCAGCGCCTATAAACAAGCTGTCTTGTCAAAAATTATTGGACGCGAGATAAGCGCCATCATGCGAGGCTTTGTCGTTGCCGCGCATCGGCATGGCGAATCGAGCCACCTCTGGCTGACCCGATTCGATCCTTTTGCACACGATCTGACGTGTGCGGCAATCGTTAGACGGTTGATGAACGGGGTGAGGATATGGGAGCCGATCAGCGGCACGTGATCTACTATTCGCGCGAACCGAACGACGCATTGCGCGGCCATTTCGACGAACGCGGCTGGCGCGTCGATCTCGCCGAGACCGTGCGCGACGTACGGCGCGTCGTGCAGCACGGCGTGGCAACCGCCGGCCTGCTCGATTTCTCGCCGGGCTTCAAGCCGTCGGATCTGCGCGAACTCGAAGCCTGCCTGAGCATCCAGCACATCGGCTGGATCGCGGCGACGCGACGCGGCCAGTTGCAGGACGCGATGCTGCGGCATCTCATCCGCGACTATTGCTTCGACTACGTGACGATGCCGTACGAAACCGGGCGGATCGTCGAGACCGTCGGCCATGCGCACGGCATGGTCGCATTGACCGATCCCGTTGCGCCGCCCGTCGGCGCCGGGCGCAGCGAAGGCGAGATGGTCGGCACCTGCGATGCGATGCTCGGGCTCTTCAGGACGATTCGCCGCGTCGCGGCGACCGACGCCCCGGTGTTCATCTCCGGCGAATCGGGCACGGGCAAGGAACTGACGGCGGTCGCGATTCATGAGCGTTCGTCGCGCGCGCAGGCGCCGTTCATCGCGATCAATTGCGGCGCGATCCCGTCGACGCTGCTGCAGGCGGAACTGTTCGGCTATGAACGCGGCGCGTTCACCGGCGCGAACCAGCGCAAGATCGGCCGCGTCGAGGCCGCCAACGGCGGCACGCTGTTTCTCGACGAGATCGGCGACCTGCCGCTCGAAAGCCAGGCGAGCCTGCTGCGCTTCCTGCAGGAAGGTAAGATCGAGCGGCTCGGCGCGCACGTGTCGATGCCGGTCGATGTCCGCGTGATCTGCGCGACGCACGTGGACATGGAAACGGCGCTGCGCGAAGGGCGCTTTCGCGAGGACCTGTTTCACCGGCTGTGCGTGCTGAAGATCGAGGAGCCGCCGCTGCGCGCGCGCGGCAAGGACATCGAGGTGCTCGCGCGCCACATGCTCGAGCGCTTCAAGGGCGACGCGCATCGCCGCCTGCGCGGCTTTTCCCCGGACGCGGTCGCGTCGCTGTACGGCTATTCGTGGCCGGGCAACGTGCGCGAGCTGATCAACCGCGTGCGGCGCGCGATCGTGATGTCCGAAGGCCGGATGATCACCGCGGCCGATCTCGAGCTGAACGACTATGCGACGCTCGCGCCGGTGTCGCTGCTGGAGGCGCGCGAGGCGGCCGAACGGCAGGCGATCGAGCAGGCGCTGCTGCGCCATCGCGGCCGTTTTGCCGATGCCGCGCGTGAGCTCGGCGTGTCGCGCGTCACGCTCTACCGGCTGATGTGCGCGCACGGCATGCGCGATCGCGGCGACACGCTGGCAGGGTTTTCGGCGTCGTTGCCGGAGCTTCCGCGCCACGCTTGCTAAAATTGGCGGGTACGGTCGCCCCTCGCGGCCGAAGGAACCCGCATGAAACAGTATCTCGATCTCGTTCGTACCATTCTCGATACCGGCGCCTGGCAGGAGAACCGCACGGGCATCCGCACCATCAGCATGCCGGGCGCGATGCTGCGCTTCGACCTGCAGCAAGGCTTCCCGGCCGTGACGACCAAGAAGCTCGCGTTCAAGTCCGCGATCGGTGAACTGGTCGGGTTCCTGCGCGCGTCGCGCAGCGCGGCCGATTTTCGCGCGCTCGGCTGCAAGGTGTGGGATGCGAACGCGAACGAGAACGCGCAGTGGCTCGCGAACCCGTATCGCCGGGGCGTGGACGATCTCGGCGACGTATACGGCGTGCAATGGCGTCAGTGGCCGGGTTACAAGGTGCTCGACGCGAACGCCGACGCGCAGATCGCCGACGCGACGCGCCGCGGCTTCCGGATCGTCACGCGTTTCGACGAAGACGGCGCGCCGAAGGTGCTGCTGTACAAGGCGATCGACCAGCTGCGCCAGTGCCTGGACACGATCATGGAGAACCCGTCCGATCGTCGCATCCTGTTTCACGCGTGGAATCCGGCCGTGCTCGACCAGATCGCGTTGCCCGCGTGCCATCTGCTGTACCAGTTCCTGCCGAACGCGACGAAGCGCGAGATCTCGCTGTGCCTGTACATCCGCAGCAACGACGTCGGCCTCGGCACGCCGTTCAACCTGACGGAGGGGGCCGCGCTGCTGTCGCTCGTCGGCCGGCTGACGGGCTATACGCCGCGCTGGTTCACGTATTTCATCGGCGACGCGCACATCTACGAGAACCAGCTCGACATGCTGCAGCAGCAGCTCACGCGCGAGCCGTACGAAAGCCCGCGGCTCGAGATTGCCGAGCGCGTGCCCGAGTACGCGAAGACGGGCGTCTATGCGCCCGAATGGCTGGAGCAGGTCGAGCCGTCCGATTTCTCGCTCGTCGGCTACCGGCATCATGAGCCGCTGACCGCGCCGATGGCGGTCTGATCGCGCGGCCGGGGCCGCGCGGCTTCATCGATTCGCACCTGCAAAAAGGCTCGACCGGCTGATACCGGTCGAGCCTTTTTGTTTCATGTTTGCTGCACCTACTGACGATGCCGCTCCTCGTGGCCGCCCTGCGGCGGCGGATTGCCCGGACGCGGCGCCTCGACGTGCGGCGCCGGCTGTGGCCGTGGCTCCATCCGGGGCGCGGGCATCGACGGGCGCGGTTCCATCCGGGGCGCCGGCTGGGGTTGAGGTCGCGGCTCCATGCGCGGCGCCTGCGGCTGCGGGCGCGGCATGTCATGCACGGCGGGCGCCGGCGGGCGGTACTCGTTCACGCGCGGCGGCGCGACTTCGCGATGGGGCGCCGGTTGCGCGAAGTCCTGGCGCGGTTGCGGCGCGGGGGCGGCCCGTTCGGGCTGCGGCTGCGCTTGGCGGGCCGGCGTCGGGAGATCGGGGCGCGGACGCGGTTGCGGAATCTGCGCGACATGGTCCGACTGCGGTTGCTGCTGCGCGCGCGGCGTTTCGTTCCGGCCGCCGGGTTGCACACCCTGCGGTGTCGGCACGCCGTCCGGATGCGGTACCGCCGCGCTGCGCACGGGCGGCAGCGCATTCTGTCCTGCCGCGTGCAGCGCGGTAGGCGGCGCGGCGCGCTGACGCTCCATCGGCGTGTGCGGCTGCATCCACGCGGGCGACGACGGTGCGCCGGCTGCACGTGCATTGCCGATGCCCGACGGAGCGTTGTTCGCGCCCGGCGGATGCGGAACGCCGTTGCCGGGCGCGAACGCCTGATGCGGGATCGGGTTGCCGGGCGCCTGCGGCGGGCCGCCATTGGCGAAACGCGGTGCGTTGGGGTTTTCGCCGTTCGGCCGGGCGGCGTTCGGCATGCCCGGCGTCGGTACGCCCGGCCGGCCGGCCTGCTCGGCGGCCGGCTGGCCTTCACGCGGCGCGCGGCCCGGCTGCACGACGGGGCCGTGCGGATTCACGAGCTGCACGTTGTGCATCGCCCAGGCGCCGCCGCCCGGCTTGCCCGGAACGCGGACCGGACGCGCCGCATAGTCGGCCGGCACATTCGTCTTCACGACCGGCGCGCCGGCGCCCGGTACGCGCCCGCCTTGCTGCGCGAGGTGGGCGGCGGCCTGGTCGCGATACGCGGGCGGCACGGCAGGATTGCGCGTCGCGACGTACGGGTGTTGCGCGATCGCCGCCGGCGGACGGTAGCTGGCAGTGCGCAGCCCGCCGGTGAAGCTCTGGCGGACCGGCGCGATGCCGGGCGTGCCCGGCGTGACGTGCGCGTTGCGCCATTGCTGCGGATCGACGTGTTGCGAGAAGTGCGCGACCGGCTGGCCGTGCACGAACGCGGCGGCCGGCACGGCCGTGATCGCATGCGGCGCGCGGAAGTTCACGTACGTCTTGTTGATGTTGGTGATATTGGTGATGTTCGTCACGTTCACGGTCTTGTTCACGTTGACGTTGTTCACCACGATGTTGCGGTTGACGCGGTCGTAGTAGTGCGGGCTCCAGCCGCCCCAGCCCGGATGCCACGGTTCGCCCGGACCGAGCGCGAACCACGCGCAGCCGGCCGCGGCAACGCCGCCGACCGTGAGCGCGACGCTCCAGTCGGAACCGCCGCCGCCCCCGCCGCCGACGAACGCGACGAGCGCCGGCGCATAGACGGGCGGCTGGCTGACGACCATTGGCCCCGGCACCCAGGCCCAGCTGTCGTCCAGGTACGCCCAGCGGCCGTAGTGATAGGGCGCGAAGCCCCACGGCGCGTCGTCGACCCAGGTCCAGCCCCACGGCGCCTGCCAGATCCAGTGGCCGTCGTGATACGGCGCCCAGTCGGCCGGCGTGTCGTTCGGCACCCATACCGCGCCGTAATTCGGGGTTTCGCGCCACGTGCCGTTCGCGTCGAGATCCTGGTAGCCGGGCATGTCGCGGGACACGTAGCGGGCCGACACCGAGCGCGCTTCGGCCGCGTCGCGGCTGGCGGCCCACTGGTCGAGCGCGTCGGGGCCCGGTGCGGCCGATTGCTGCGCGACCTGCAGGTCGGTGCCGGTGAATACGACCTGCTGCCCGGGCGACAGCGGATACTGCCCGTTGCTGCCGTAGACGGTCGCGCTGCCGCTGCGCACCGTCACCGTCGTGCTCGCGCCGTTCGGCGCGACATCGACGCGATAGTCGCCGGGGCCCGTGATGCCGAGCGCGAGGTTCGGCGTGTCGATTTCGTACGATCCGCCGGCCGGCAAACCGCGCACGTGCGTCGAGACGGTGCCGAGGCCCACTTTCAACTGCGTCGTCGTGTCGTCGAGGTTCAGCACCGACAGGCTCGTCGATTCGCCGAGCCGCACCGCGGTCGAGCCGATGTGCAGTTCCGAGCGCGCGCCGGCATCGTTCCACAGCTGGTCGCCGGTCGTCAGCGGCCGGTTCACCGCCGCATACGACCAGGTATCGGTGCCGGCCGGTTCGGTCGTCACGGCGCCCGACAGGTAATTGAGCCGCGCGACGCGGCCGGGCGGATCGCCGCCGGGTTGCCGTGCCGCGGCTGCAGCCGGCGGCGCATCGGCAGATTGCGCGAAGGCGGGCGGCAGCGCCGCCAGTGCGGCGAATGCGAGCAGCGTGTAGCGGGCGGTGCGCTTGAGCGCGAACAGGGAGGCCATGGTGAGCGTCATCGTTGTGATCGCGGCGCGTCGATTCGTGCCGTCCCGTTCACGATATCCGCTTGGCCTGTTTCAAGGCACAGTGTTTTGTAAGTCGAATGGCACGCGGTGTAACAAAACCTGTCCATCGCGCGCCGTTGTCGTGCAGCTGCAATGCCGGCGTCAAGCAGACGTAAGCCACGCGTCGAAAACCTGCTGCCCGGGCACCGTGACGCGCAGCACGCGCGGTCGGGCCGCGCGCTCGATCCAGCCGTGTGCGCAGAAGCTGTCGAGCAGCGCCGCGCCGAGCGCGCCGCCGAGATGCGAACGCCGCTCGCTCCAGTCGAGACAGCCGCACGCGAAGCGGCGCCGGCGCGCGCGCTGCTGCGCGACGTCGATGCCCCATTGCGAGAGCGCCTGCGTGCCGCGCTCGGTGGTGTCGATCGCGTCGCTGTTGGCGAATAGCCAGCCGCGCGCGGTGAGGCCGTCGAAGATGCGCACCGCGAGCTCGCCGGCCATGTGGTCGTAGCAGGTGCGTGCATAGCGCAGTTCGGCCGGGACCGTGCGCGACGGCGGCGGAACCGGGCGATGCGGCGCGGCCGCGCGGGCGACGTTCGCGAGCGCTTCGAGCGACGCCGCGATGTCGGCCGACGCAATGCGGTAGTAGCGATGCCGGCCGCGCACGTCGAGGGCCAGCAGCCCGCCCTCGGTCAGGCGCGCGAGGTGCGCGCTGGCCGCGGACGGCGACAGCCCCGCGATCATCGTCAGTTCGCCGGCTGGTCGCGCGCTGCCGTCCATCAGCACCCACAGCATCGCGGCGCGGCCGGGATCGGCGATCAGTGCGCCGATGCGGCTCAGGCCCGGAAAATGGTGGTCGTCTTGATCGGTCATCGTCGTGTCTCGTCGAGCGGGTTGGAGGGCAGTGTAGTCCGCGCGCGCATTCGATGTTTCGTTTCCGGATGAAATGTCGGATACGGCGGTGGCGCGCTGGCGGGGACCGGACCGCGGCCCGTTGCAGGGCACGCGTAGAATGGCCGGACGCGGCGGCAGCGGGCCGCCGCATGTGACGCGATGCAACGATGAAGACGATTTTCTGTGTGTTGGCGGCCGCGCTCGTGTGCGCGGCCTGTGCGTCCGGCGGTGCGGGCGCGACCGGCGAGCGCAGCGGCAGTATCGAGATGTACGGGACGATCGACCAGGGCATCACGGTGCGCCGCTGACCGACGCCGGTCGGCGCGCGAGCCGGCATGGCCGCCGCAGCCCCGCTAGGCGGGGCTTGCCGCGACGCATTGCCGCAGTGCAACGTATAATGGCCCGATTACAGCGCCCCTGCCGCCTGGAGCCACAACAATGCCCCAACCGTCCCCCGTGCCGGCCGCTCTCGACCGCACCGAAACCGTATTCCGCTTCCTTGCCGAGCCTTCGTCCGTGAACTTCGGCGGCAAGGTGCATGGCGGCGCGCTGATGAAGTGGATCGACGAGGTCGCGTATGCGTGCGCGGCCGTCTGGTCGAGCCGCTATTGCGTGACGGTCAGCGTCGGCAACATCCGTTTCCAGCGTCCGATCCTGGTCGGCAATCTGGTCGAGCTGAAGGCGCGCGTCGTCGCGACGGGCCGTACCAGCATGCACATCCACGTGTCGGTGCACGCCGGCGATCCGAAGGGCGGCGTGCTGCGCCAGACGACCGATTGCCTCGTCGTGTTCGTCGCGGTCGACGAGAACGGCAACCCGGTGCCGGTGCCGCCGTTCGTGCCCGAAACCGACGAGCAGAAAGTGCTCGCGAAATATGCGGCCGACGTGCGGGCCGCGCTCGACAAGATCGTCGAGATGAAGCCGGAAGAGGTCGCGAAGGGCACCGTCTGAGTGCCGCGGGCGCCGCGCTCGATGCGCGGCGCCCGTCGTCCTGCCTCGCTGTCTCGCCGTTATCGCGTCCCGATCATCTGCTCGGGGCGTACCCATGCATCGAATTCCGCCTCGGTCAGGTAGCCGAGCGCGAGCGCGGCCGCCTTCAGCGTCGTGCCTTCCTTGTGCGCCTTCTTCGCGATCTGCGCGGACTTGTCGTAGCCGATGTGCGGATTGAGCGCCGTCACGAGCATCAGCGATTCGTTCAGCAACAGGTCGATGCGCGAACGGTTCGGCTCGATGCCCACCGCGCAGTGATCGTTGAAGCTCTGGGCGCCGTCGGCGAGCAGCCGCACCGACTGCAGCACGTTATGCGCGATCATCGGCCGGAACACGTTCAGCTCGAAATTGCCGCTCGCGCCGCCGACGTTGACCGCGACGTCGTTGCCGAACACCTGGCAGCACAGCATCGTCACGGCTTCCGACTGCGTCGGGTTCACCTTGCCCGGCATGATCGAGCTGCCCGGCTCGTTTTCCGGAATCGACAGCTCGCCGAGCCCGCAGCGCGGCCCGCTCGCGAGCCAGCGCACGTCGTTCGCGATCTTCATCAGGCTCGCCGCGACCGTCTTCAGCGCGCCGTGCGCGAAGACCAGCGCGTCGGCGGCCGCCATCACCTCGAACTTGCTCGGCGCCGTCACGAACGGCAGCTTCGCGAGCCGGCCGATCTCGTCGGCCACGCGCACCGCGAATTCCGGATGCGCATTCAGCCCGGTGCCGACCGCGGTGCCGCCGAGCGCGAGTTCGTACAGGTGCGGCAGCGCCGATTCGACGTGACGGATGCCCTGGTCGAGCTGCGCGACATAGCCGGAGAACTCCTGGCCGAGCGTGAGTGGCGTCGCGTCCTGCAGGTGCGTGCGGCCGATCTTCACGATGTCGGCGAACGCCTTCGACTTCGCGTCGAGCGTCGCGCGCAGCGTGCGCAGCGCCGGCAGCAGGTGGTTGACGATCGCATACGCGGCCGCGATGTGCATCGCGGTCGGGAACACGTCGTTCGACGACTGGCCGCGATTCACGTCGTCGTTCGGATGAACCTTGCGCGCTTCGCCGCGCTCGCCGCCCAGCAGCTCGCTCGCGCGGTTCGCGATCACCTCGTTGAGGTTCATGTTGGTCTGCGTGCCGGAGCCCGTCTGCCACACCGCGAGCGGGAATTCGCGCGGATGCTTGCCGGCGATGATCTCGTCGGCGGCTTCGATGATCGCGTGCGCCTTGTCGTCGGCGAGCACGCCGAGCGACTGGTTGACGGCCGCCGCGGCCCGCTTGACGATCGCGAGCGCGTGGATCAGCTCGGGCGACTGCTTCTCCGTCGAGATCCGGAAATTCTGCAGCGAGCGCTCGGTCTGCGCGCCCCAGAGCCGGTCGGCCGGCACGGCGATCTCGCCGAACGTGTCGCGTTCCATCCGAACTGCTTCATTCATGATGCACTCCTCCTGGAAAGGGGAAAGGCCGCGCGTCGTCGCGCGGCATCAGGCGTAATCAGACGTATCGTGAGGCAGCCGCGCCGCTGGCGCGGCGTCTCGAGCGGTTCAGCCGACAAGCATAGCGCCGGCCGCGATTTCGCGTCGTGTCGTGCCCACGGCGCGTGACGCGCGCAAACCGGCGCTAGCGCGCCGCCGCGATCAGCGACGCGGTCTTGCGGTGGAAGCGCCATGCCATCAGCACGGCGACGCTCGCGAGGCCCGCCGCGAGCCCCCACCACAGGCCGCGCGCGCCCAGGCCCGCGTGGAAGGCGAACCAGTAGCCGGTCGGGAAGCCGATGCCCCAGTAGCCGAGGGTCGCGGCGAGCATCGGGATGCGCGTGTCCTTCAGGCCGCGCAGCGCACCGGACCCGACGGTCTGCATCCCGTCGACGATCTGGAACACCGCGGCGATGCCGAGCAGCGACGCGGCGAGCGACACCGTGGCCGCGTTGGCCGGGTCGTCGAGGTGCAGGTACAGGCCGACGATCGTATGCGGCGCGACGATCATCACGAGGCCGGACAGCGACATGAAGCCGACGCCGAGCGCGAGCGCGACGAAGCCCGCGTGCCGCGCGGCGACGGGCGAACCCGCGCCGATCCAGTAGCCGACGCGCACGTTGGCCGCCTGGCCGATCGCGAGCGGCACCATGAACGACACCGACGCGACGTTCAGCGCGATCTGGTGCGCGGCGAGCGACGTCGCGCCCAGCACGCCGACGGTGAGGCCGGTGGCGAGGAACAGCGTCGATTCGACGCCGTACGTGATCGCGACCGGCCAGCCGATGCCGATCAGTTCGCCCATCACGGGCAGCTTCGGGCGCGCGGCGGTCACGAAATGGCGAAAGCGCTGCCGGCCGTGCAGCAGCCAGATCAGCGCGAGCGCGGTGAGCCAGATCGTGATCGTCGTCGCGACGGCCGAGCCGAGAAAGCCGAGGCGCGGCAGTCCGAATGCGCCGTGGATCAGCCCGTAGTTCAGCACGCCGTTGACGCCGACGCCGCCGATCGATACCCACAACAGCCGCCGCGCGGCACCGATCGCTGGCAGGAACGCGCGCATCAGCCCGACGCCGATCAGGCTGCCGAGCGCCGCGAAGCGCAGGATGCCCGTGTATTCGCCGACGTGATGCGCGAGCAGCGGCGGCTCGTGGAACATCAGCAGGATCGGTTCGGCCAGCGACAGCGCGACGATCGCCGGAATCGCGAGCAGCACGGACAGCGCGAAGCCCGTCCAGTAGATGTGCGGCACGCGATCCTCGGCCTGCGCGCCGCGCGCGTGCGCGACGCTCACGCTGACCGACGACAGCACGCCTTGCAGGATCGTCACGATCACGAAGAAGAAGTTCGCGCCGAGCCCGCCCGCCGCGAGCGAATCGGGGCCGAGCGAACCGAGCAGCACCGTGTCGGTGACGCTCATCGCCATCTGGGACAGTTGCGCGATCGCGAGCGGCGCGGCGAGGCGCGCGGTATCGGCGGCATGACTGGACAGGGACGGCGGCGCGGCGGCCGTCCGCGTGAGACCGGAATGCGACATGGAATGGGCGCTCGCGCGGGTGCGGGCCCGCGCTGTATGTCGTTATTTTGAGAGACGGCTAGCTTACGGCTTTATTCGTACCGTGTCGAACGCGTGCGCCGATGGCCATGTCGCGGGCAGGGGAACGGCCAGGGCCTGCGCAAGCCCGTTATCAGCGTGAACGGGCGCTATGCCTCGCGTACCGCGATGCGCGTGTCGCCGAGCAGTACGACCTGGCCCGCGCGGATTTTGCAGGTCTTGCGCAGCTCGACCGCGCCGTCGACTTTCACCGCGCCGGACGCGACGATCAGCTTCGCGGTGCCGCCGCTGTCCGCGAGGCCGGTGATCTTGAGAAGGTTGTGCAGCTCGACGTATTCGCCGGTCAGCGTGAAATCCAGATTGGGCATGACGAGGAAGGTGCGCGGTGCGCGGGAGGAAACGCTCCGCATCATACGGCACCGCGGGCCGGCACGCGAGCGCGGGCCGCCGCCGCCGCACGTTGTAAAGGACTGTGAGCGATTCGTCAGCAAATGAAACGGTGGGTAACAGTCTGAGAGATTCGCGAACCGGCCGCGTGGGCCGCGGGTCTTCTGTCGTACCTGCTGCGTGTTGCGGCGGGAACGCGACGGTCCGCATCGCTGCGGACCGGGCGCACAACTTCTTGAGGAGAATTGCCATGTCCAAGATTCGTACGATGCTGATCGGTGCCGCGCTGACGGCGTTCGCCACTTCGGCCGCATTCGCCCAGACGGGCACGACGGCGCAAGGCGCGGCGGGTGCCGGCGTACAGACGCAGGCTCCGGCGGCAGGTGTCGGCGCAGGCGTGCAGGGTGGTGCCGGCGCGAACGCGTCGGGCAATGCGACGGGCGGCGCGACCGATGCGGTCGGCGCGGCAGCCGATGGCGCGAAGGATACGACGTCGTCGGCCGTCCATTCGACCAAGAAGCACACGAAGCATGCGGCGAAGTCGGCCAAGAGCCATGCGGGCTCGGCCAAGAAGAAGGCCGACGACGCGACCGAAGGCGGCGCCTCGGTCGGCGCGCAGGGCGGCGCATCGGCCCAGGGCGCCACGCAGTAAGCGGTGTCCGGCGCCGTCGCGACGCGTGTTTTCGGACGGCGCGTCGCGACGGGCGATCGTCCGGCGGCCCGGTTCGCTTTGCGCGAATCGGGCCGTTTTCGTGGGGTAATAAGCGGGACGCGTACTTACGGCCGGCGCTGGCCTTGCCCCTGGCCCTGGGCCGGCCGCACCGCAGCCGGCGTGAATACGCTGCGCAGCCACGCGGCGAGGCGCGCGAAGACGTCGTACGGTTCCTCGACGAAGATCTCCGGCTTCAGCAGCCGCAGGTATTCCATGATCTGCTGCGCTTCCTGCTTCTGGAACGAGCCGTGCGCGAGCCCGAGCCGCAGCAGCCCGCGCAGTTCGCCGAGCTTGTCGCGCGCGGTGCTGCCGACGCTCATCTCGCATGCGAGCTTGGCCTCGTAGATCCGTTGCCGCAGCGATTCCGCGAGCCGCCACGCGGGCGTCTGCATCAGTTCCTCGAGCGTCTGGATGTCCTGCGCCGCCGCCTTGATCTGCGACGCGAGCGGGTCGATCAGCGACGCGTCGCCCTGTGCTTCGGCGACGATCGCCTTCGCCCAGTCGCGGCATGCCTTCGCGAGCTCGTCGGGTGTCCATTCGGAGCGCGACGCGAAGCCGAAGCCGAATTCGCCGGCCTGCCGCATCAGGATCGCGACGACGTCCGGAAATTCCTTGTCGAGCGTGCGCTTGGCCCATGCGTACTGGCCGCCCTGCAGCATCCGCTGCACGGCGTGCTCGGTCAGCGGCACCATGTTGTCGAGCAGCTTGGCGCGCAGGAAATCCTCGAACGACGGCGTCGCGAATTGCGGGTCGAGTTTCAGCGATACGCGCACGAACGCGTCGTAGTCCTTGCGCAGGGACTCGAGCGTGTCGTCCTTGAGGGAAAGGGTGATCTGGCCCATGAATCATCTCGATGACGGCCCGCGCAAGCCGGCGCCGGCGCGGCGCACCGGAGCGGGCGCCGCGTCGACTGACCGATGCGCGCC
Source organism: Burkholderia sp. AcTa6-5 (assembly GCF_017815075.1). NCBI lineage: Bacteria > Pseudomonadati > Pseudomonadota > Betaproteobacteria > Burkholderiales > Burkholderiaceae > Burkholderia > Burkholderia sp. AcTa6-5. Next base: position 29,512 of record NZ_JAGIQE010000023.1, read on the forward strand.
GGGGCCGGTGGCGGGTCTTCCTCTCCTATATCGGCGGGCCGCGCGGAAACTTGAGCGCGCGCGATGGAGCGTGCGCTCAGGCAGGCGGCCAGTGCGGGATGACGACCCCTTGCCACAGGAAGAACACCGCGAGCCCGGCCGCGATGGTGACGAGCGGCCGGCGGGTCGCGGCCGACACGAGCACGGTCGCGAGCGCGCCGACGAGCTGCGGATTGCGCCACGTCAGCTCGGCCGTGCCGCCGTGCGGCGAGACGGTCATCGGCACGATGATCGCGGTCAGCACGGTGACCGGCACGAAGCCGAGCGCGGTCCGCACGAGCGGCGGGAACGTCAGCCGCTCGCCGAACAGGAACAGCGTCGAGCGGATCGCATACGTGATGACGGCCATCCCGAGGATCAACAGCGCGTAGTTCACGATGCGGCCTCCGGGCGAGAGCGGGCCCGCGTGCGATCGTGCCGCAGCGTGAGCACGACGCCGATCGCGACGCCGGCGGCGACCGCGCCGAGCAGCCCGAGCTTGTACGGCCAGCCCTGCCAGAAGTACGCGAGCGTGCCGGCCGTCGCGGCCGCCGCGAAGTAGCGCAGCGTGCCGAGCTGCGGGACGACGATCGCGATGAAGGTCGCCGCCATCGCGAAGTCGAGGCCGAGCGACTGCAGGCCCGGGAACGCCGTGCCGAAGCCGATGCCCGCGAGCGTCCAGACCTGCCAGTTCAGGTACATCGCGAGCCCGGAGCCGAAAAAGTAGTGGGGGCCGATCGTGCCGGGCGGGTAGTGCCGGTAGTGCCCGTAGGCGACCGCGAACACTTCGTCGGTCATCAACGCGCCGAGCGTCGCGCGCCAGCGCAGCGGCAGGTGTGCGACATAGGGCGCGAGCGTCGCGCTGTACAGCAGGTGGCGCAGGTTCACGATCAGCGTCGTGGCGAGCACGACGGCGAAGCTCGCGCTGCCGGCGATCAGGCCGAGCGCGATGAACTGCGCGGACCCCGCGAACACGGCGAGCGACATCAGCGCGCCATGCCAGGCGGCAAGCGGGCCGCTGCCGACGAGCGTGCCGAAAATCACGCCGAACGGCGCGGCGCCGATCATCATCGGAATCGTGTCGCGCGCGCCGTCGAGCCATTCGTTGAGCGGGCGGCGCGGGGGTGAGGCGGGTGTCTCGTTCAAGTAGCGCTCCTCCATGAGCTGGAGGATAGCGGGCCGGTGGCGGGCCGGCTTGTATGTTCTTGCGCTCGCGGGAGCGGGGTCGGTGCCCGAGTGTCGGCCGGCGCGGCGGGTCGCTGCGCGGTGCGGTCCGACCGACGACGGCGGGAAGCCGTGCGTCAGCTTGCCTGCCAGCGCCCGGGCGGCACGCCGAACATCCGTTTGAAATGCCGCGTGAAGTGGCTCTGGTCGACGAAGCCGCTGGCCGCGGCGACATCGGCGACCGGCACGCCCGCGCGTAACGGTGCCAGCGCGCGCTGCAGCCGCAGCTGGTTGCGCCACGCATGCGGCGGCATGCCGGTCGTACGCGTGAACAGACGCGCGGCGTGGAACGGCGACAGGCCGACCGCCTGCGCGACGTCGTCGAGCGTCACCGCGGACGTCAGATCGGCGGCGAGCCGCTCGCGCATCGCGTCGACGCGCGGTTCGTCGGCCGCGAGCGGCGCCGGTTGCGGCCGCACGTCGGCATGGCGCACGATCAGCGTCGACAGCGCGTCGAGCATCGCGGTTTCGGCGGCGAGCGGATCGTAGACGCGCGGCGCGTCGGTAGCCGGACCGTCGGCCGCATGCGACGACAGCGCGCGCTCGCTGCCGGCTTCCAGCATCCGATGCGCGAGCGTGAGCCGGGCCGCCAGATCGGCGTCGCGGATCACGCCGGGGGCGAACCATGGCGGATCCTGCGGGCGGCCCGCGACTGCACTCGCGAGTTCGCGGATGAATTCCACCGGCATGTAACTGACGCGATAGCACCAGCCCTCGTCGGCGGCACGCGACCCCGTATGCACTTCGCCGGGATTGATCACGGGCACGGTGCCCGTTTCGGCGACATAGCCGTTGCCGCGATAGGTGAAGCGTTCCGCGCCTTCGAGAATCACGGGGATCGTGTACGCATCGTGCCAGTGGGGCGCGAACGCGTGATCGCGATAGGTGGCCGTGAGCAGGTCCGCGTCCGGCACGAGCGGCGTGCGCCAGTAGCGTGCGGAATCGGGAAGGCGGGTGGCGGACATGATCGGGCGCGGGAGCGGTCGAACCGACAGTGTATCGCTCGCGCCCCCGGCGGGTGCGGGCTTACTTGACCGGAATCGTCGTGCCGGCCGGCATCGGCACCGCGGTGACGGCGTTCTTCGGGCTGCCGCTGACGATGCGGTCGCTGTAGGTCAGATAGACGATCGTGTTGCGTTTCTTGTCGACCACGCGCACGACGTGCAGCGTCTTGAAGATGAACGACATGCGTTCGCTGAATACGTCGGCCTGCTGCTTGAGCGGTTCCTTGAAGCTGATCGGGCCGACCTGCCGGCACGCGATCGACGCTTCGCTCGGATCCTCGGCGACGCCGAGCGTGCCCTTGATCCCGCCGGTGCGCGCGCGCGACACGTAGCAGGTCACGCCGTTCACGACCGGGTCGTCATAGGCCTCGACGACCACGCGATCGGAACCCGTGACGCGGAAATGGGTGTTGACGCTGCCGACTTCCTCCGCGTGCGCGAGCGGTGCGGCGGCGACGGCGGAGAGCAGGAGGGCGGCGGGGGCGAAACGGAGGAGGCGATGCTTCATCGACGGAACCGGATGCGGATGCGGGACAGAGACTCTAGCATGCGCATGACCGGGTCACGCAACGCAGGAAGGCGGACAAGGGGGCCGGAAAAACAAAAGGCCCGTCGAATGACGGGCCTTTCGCTATT
>NZ_JAGIQE010000023.1:32493-125990 GCF_017815075.1 Burkholderia sp. AcTa6-5
TGGCTCCCCGACCTGGGCTCGAACCAGGGACCTACGGATTAACAGTCCGGCGCTCTACCGACTGAGCTATCGGGGAATAAATCGGTACATCTGCGTGCTATGTTTTCCAACAAAAAACCCGTCCACTTTCAACGGGCTTTTGCGTTTTTGGCTCCCCGACCTGGGCTCGAACCAGGGACCTACGGATTAACAGTCCGGCGCTCTACCGACTGAGCTATCGGGGAACAAACAAGCAACAGCAGAGAAACGAGATTGTATGGAGTGTTCGCTAACCTGTCAACACTTCGAAGCCGCGACGCATGAAATTTTTTTGCGGTCGCCGCCGTGCGATCAGCGCTCGAGCAGGTGCAGCTTGTCCTGCACGTCCTTCCATTCGTCCGCGTCGGCCGGTGCCGGCTTGGTCTTCGTGATCGACGGCCAGTTCTTCGCCAGCTCGGCGTTCAGCTCGGTGAACTGCTGCTGGTCGCCCGGAACGTCTTCTTCGGCATAGATCGCATTGGTCGGGCATTCGGCGACGCACACGGCGCAGTCGATGCACTCGTCCGGATCGATGGCGAGAAAGTTGGGACCTTCACGGAAGCAATCCACCGGGCACACATCCACGCAATCCGTGTATTTGCACTTGATGCAGCCTTCGGTCACAACGTGAGTCATTAAAACGCTCCTGCTTGGCGGTATATGGGGTGGCGTTTGCGCCAAAAGCGGCATTGTAACTGAAGCGCCAAACCCGCATGACGAGGTCGGCTATCCGGCTTATATCGTTTCGTGATTAGTTTATGGGGCGCGCGACACGGATACCCGTACGCCAGGCACCGGCACGATACGGCAAGGCGGCGGCCGGTTTCACGATGGTCGGGCCCGCATTCGGGTAACATGGCCGACAGACCGGGCGGCGCGCGGTGCGCCGGTGCCCTGTCACGATATTGGCGCTGCCGTCATCATGATCATCACTTCGCTGCTGGACACGGATCTCTACAAGTTCACGATGATGCAGGTCGTCCTGCATCACTTTCCCGCTGCAAACGTCGAATACCGGTTCCGCTGCCGCACGCCCGGCGTCGATCTCGTGCCGTACATCGACGAGATTCGCGACGAGGTGCGCGGCCTGTGCTCGCTGCGCTTTTCCGACGTCGAACTCGACTACCTGCGGCGGATGCGCTTCATCAAGAGCGACTTCGTCGACTTCCTCGCGTTGTTCCACCTGAACGAGAAGTACATCTCGATCACGCCGTCGCCGAAGGGCAACGGCGAGATCGACGTCGTGATCGAGGGGCCGTGGCTGCACACGATCCTGTTCGAGATCCCGGTGCTCGCGATCGTCAACGAAGTCTATTTCCGCAACACGCAGCGCGAGCCCGACTATCGCGAAGGGCGCGAGCGGCTGCGCGAGAAGATCAAGCTGCTCGGCGCGAAGCCCGAATTCGCCGACTGCAAGATCGCCGACTACGGCACGCGCCGGCGCTTCTCGAAGGTCTGGCACGAGGAAGTCGCGCTCACGCTGCGCGACGGGCTCGGCCCGCAGTTCGCGGGCACGAGCAACGTGCTGTACGCGATGAAGCACGACATCACGCCGCTCGGCACGATGGCGCACGAATACCTGCAGGCGTGCCAGGCGCTCGGCCCGCGGCTGCGCGATTCGCAGATCTACGGCTTCGAGATGTGGGCGAAGGAATATCGCGGCGACCTCGGGATCGCGCTGTCGGACGTCTACGGGATGGACGCGTTCCTGAACGACTTCGACATGTATTTCTGCAAGCTGTTCGACGGCGCGCGCCACGATTCGGGCGATCCGTTCGACTGGGGCGAGCGGATGCTGCGCCACTACGAGGCGAACCGCTGCGACCCGCGCACCAAGGTGCTCGTGTTCTCGGACGCGCTCGACATCCCGAAGGTCATGCAGCTGTACGAACGGTTCCGCGGCCGCTGCAAGCTCGCGTTCGGCGTCGGCACCAACCTCACCAACGATCTCGGCTACGTGCCGCTGCAGATCGTGATCAAGATGGTTCGCTGCAACGGCCAGCCGGTCGCGAAGCTGTCGGATTCGCCGGGCAAGAGCATGTGCGACGACAAGGCCTATCTCGCGTACCTGCGCCAGGTGTTCGGCATCGCGCAGCCGGTCGAGGAAGACGCGTCGAAGTAGGCGTTGGCCGTTCGGCCGAAGGTGTGTCGCGGCAGGGGTGGCCGGTATAATCCGACGTATTGCACGCCAACGTCACGAGGACCGTTCATGGACACTTCCGCCGCCCGTCGCCAGATCCTCGCGCGCATTCGCGCGGCGCAGGGGCGCGCGGCCGAACCCGATGCAGCGGAGCGCGACGGCGTCGCCGACTATCTCGCGCGGCATCCGCAGGGCCCGCGCCCGCCAGCGCCGGCCGACCTCGTCGCTGCTTTCGTCGACGAAGCGGGGCGCCTGTCGACCACGGTCGACGAAGTCGCGACGCTGGCCGACGTGCCTGCTGCCGCCGCCCGCTATCTTGCCGCTCAGGGTCTGCCGACGCAGGCCGTCGCATGGCGCACGCTGGCCGATTTCGACTGGGCCGGCGCCGGCCTGTCGGTCGAGTGCCGCAAGCCGCGCGACGGCGATCTCGTCGGCCTGACCGGCTGCTTCTGCGCGACCGCCGAAACGGGGTCGCTGGTGCTGCTGTCCGGTCCCGACACTTACGCATCGGCCGGTCTTTTGCCGGAAACCCACATCGCGATCGTGCCGGCGTCGCGCATCGTCGCCGGTCATGAAGACGCGTTCGCGCTGATTCGCGCGGAGCGCGGCGAGCTGCCGCGCGCGGTCAATTTCGTGTCGGGCCCATCGCGCACGGGCGACATCGAGCAAACGATCATTCTGGGCGCACACGGCCCGTACCGCGTGCACGCGATCGTCGTACGGGGCGCATGACGCGCCCGCCGCATTCACAGTTACTCGAACAAGGAAGTTCCGCATGAAACGACATGCCGCCTGGGCGGGCATGGCGTCGGGAATCGCGCTTGGCGCCGCTCCCGCGCTCGCATCGGCCGCCACGCTCGACGGTGCCACGCTGTCCGCGCTCTGGGGCATCCCGTTCGCCGGGATCCTGCTGTCCATCGCGCTGTTCCCGCTCGTCGCCCCGGTGTTCTGGCATCACCACTTCGGCAAGATCGCGGCCGGCTGGGCGATCGTGTTCCTCGCGCCGTTCGCGGTCGCGTTCGGCGCCGGCGCCGCGTTCGGCACGCTCGTGCATGCGCTGCTCGAGGAATACATTCCGTTCATCGTGCTGCTCACCGCGCTCTATACGGTCGCGGGCGGCATCTGCGTGAACGGCAACCTGCACGGTTCGCCGAAGCTGAATACCGCGATCCTCGCGCTCGGCACGCTGCTCGCGAGCGTGATGGGCACGACGGGCGCCGCGATGCTGCTGATCCGGCCGCTGCTGCGCGCCAACGACAACCGCAAGCATGTCGTGCACGTCGTGATCTTCTTCATCTTCCTCGTCGCGAACGCGGGTGGCTCGCTGTCGCCGCTCGGCGATCCGCCGCTGTTCCTCGGCTTCCTGAACGGCGTGAGCTTCTTCTGGACGACCACCCATCTCGCGCTGCCGATGCTGTTCATCTGCGCGGTGCTGCTCGCGCTGTTCTTCGCGCTCGATACGTACTTCTACCGGAAGGGCGGCGAGGAGCGGCCGGCCGCGCTCGATCCGACGCCCGACGGCGCGGCGCTGTCGATCGACGGCAAGATCAACTTCGTGCTGCTGGCGGCCGTGATCGCGCTCGTGCTGATGAGCGGCGTGTGGAAGCCGGGCATCTCGTTCGACGTTTGGGGCACGCACGTCGCGCTGCAGAATCTCGTGCGCGACGTCGCGCTCGTGGTCGTGACGCTCGCGTCGCTCGCGCTGACGCCGCGTTCCGCGCGCGACGGCAACGCGTTCAACTGGGCGCCGATCGAAGAAGTCGCGAAGCTGTTCGCGGGCATCTTCGTGACGATCGCGCCGGTGATCGTGATCCTGCGCGCGGGTGCGGACGGCGCGTTCGCGCAGATCGTCCATCTCGTCACGGGCCCCGACGGCAAGCCGGTCGATGCAATGTACTTCTGGGCGACCGGCATCCTGTCGTCGTTCCTCGACAACGCGCCGACCTATCTCGTGTTCTTCAACCTCGCGGGCGGCGACGCGCAGACACTGATGACGACCGGCGCGTCGACGCTCGCCGCGATTTCCGCCGGCGCGGTGTTCATGGGCGCAAACAGCTATATCGGCAACGCGCCGAACTTCATGGTGAAGGCGATCGCCGAATCGCGCGGCGTGAAGATGCCGAGCTTCTTCGCGTACCTCGGCTGGGCGCTCGTCGTGCTGATACCGGTATTCCTGCTGACGTCCTGGCTTTTCTTCACGGCGTAAGCTGACGTTTTTCAACCCCGAGCGGGCGGCTCCGGCGGCGCATCGCGCGCCGCGATCCGTCCGCGGTATGCGGAGATGGCGATGCAGAAGATCCTGGTCGCGCGTCCGATCTTTCCGGACGTGATCGAACGGCTCAAGCAGTATTTCGACGTCGACTGGAACGACGGCGATGCGCTCGCGCCCGACGCGCTTGCCGCGCGTCTGGCCGACAAGGACGGCGCGCTGACGGCCGGCGACCCGGTCGGCGCGGCCACGCTCGCGGCGGCGCCGCGCCTGCGGGTCGTGGCGAACATGGCGGTCGGCTACAACAACTTTGACATGGCCGCGTTCAACGCGGCGAACGTGCTCGGCACCAACACGCCGGACGTGCTGAACGAGTCGACCGCCGATTTCGGCTGGGCGCTGATGATGGCCGCCGCACGCCGGATCGCCGAATCCGAACACTGGCTGCGCGCCGGTCACTGGCGGAAGTGGGCGTACGACGGCTTCCTCGGCACCGACATCTACGGTTCGACGCTCGGCGTGATCGGGATGGGCCGTATCGGCCAGGCGCTTGCGCGCCGCGCGCGCGGTTTCGGGATGCAGGTGATCTATCACAACCGGTCGCGCGTCGCACCCGAGATCGAGGCCGAGCTGGATGCCGAATACGTGTCGAAGGATGCGCTGCTTGCGCGGGCCGATCATGTCGTGCTCGTGCTGCCGTACACGAAGGAGAACCATCACACGATCGGCGCGGCCGAGCTCGCGAAGATGAAACCCACCGCGACGCTGACCAACATCGCGCGCGGCGGGATCGTCGACGACGCGGCGCTGGCCGCCGCGCTGCGCGACGGGACGATCGCCGCGGCCGGCCTCGACGTGTACGAGGGCGAGCCGAGCGTGCATCCGGCGCTGCTCGAGGTGCCGAACGTCGTGCTGACGCCGCATATCGCGAGCGCGACCGAAAAGACTCGCCGCGCGATGGCCAATCTCGCCGCCGACAACCTGATCGCCGCGCTGGGCGAAGGGCCGCGTGCGGGGCAGCCGCCGAATCCGATCAACCCTGACGTGATCGGGAAGCCGCGCGCATGACGACGACGTTGTTGCTTGCGGCGGTCGTCGTGCTGGCCGTCGCGCTCGCGGTGGCGATCGTCGCGCTCGTGCGCGGCGGCGGCCGCCACGACGACGCGGCCGTGCTCGGCGACCAGATCGAGGACGCCGCGCATGCGCAGGCGCGCGCGGTCGAGCGGCTCGAACGCGAATTGCGCGGCGAGATCGTCGAGACCGCACGCGGCTCGCGTACCGAGCTGGCCGGCAGCTTCGCCCAGTTGCAGCAGACACTCGCCGCGCAACTGACGAGCGTCGCGACCGTGCAGAACAACCAGATCGAGGGGTTCGCGCAGCAGCTCGGCAAGCTCGTCGCCGGCAACGCGCAGCAGTTCGACGCGATGCGCGAGAGCGTGCAGCGCCAGGCCCAGCAGGCACGCGAGGAGCAAACGGGCGCGCTGCGGCTGTTCGGCGACACGCTGAACCGGCAGCTCACGCAACTGACCGAGGCGAACGACCGCCGGATCGGCGAGGTGCGTGCGACGCTCGAACAGCGGCTGAAGGAAATCGAGACGAACAACGCGGCGAAGCTCGAGGAGATGCGCCGCACCGTCGACGAGAAGCTGCACGCGACGCTCGAGCAGCGGCTCGGCGAATCGTTCAAGCTCGTGTCGGACCGGCTCGAACAAGTGCATCGCGGGCTCGGCGAGATGCAGACGCTCGCGGCCGGCGTCGGCGATCTGAAGAAGGTGCTGACCAACGTGAAGACGCGCGGCACCTGGGGCGAAGTGCAGCTCGAGGCGCTGCTCGAACAGATGCTTACGCCCGACCAGTACGCGAAGAACGTCGTGACGGTGCCGAAGCGTACCGAGCGCGTCGAATTCGCGATCCGGCTGCCGGGGCGGGACGCCGGCACGCGCGACGCGTCGCCGGTGTGGCTGCCAATCGACGCGAAATTCCCGCGCGAAGACTACGAGCGGCTGATCGACGCGCAGGAGCGTGCCGACGCGGTGGCCGTCGAGGAGGCGGCGCGTGCGCTCGAGGCGCGGGTGCGGATGGAAGCGCGCACGATCGCCGAGAAGTACGTCGCGCCGCCGTACACGACCGATTTCGCGCTGCTGTTCCTGCCGACCGAGGGGCTCTATGCGGAGATCCTGCGCCGCCCGGGGCTGACCGACCTGCTGCAGCGCGACTATCGCGTGACGGTCGCGGGGCCGACCACGCTCACCGCGCTGCTCAACAGCCTGCAGATGGGGTTCCGCACGCTCGCGATCGAGCAGCGTTCGAGCGAGGTGTGGCAGGTGCTCGGCGCGGTCAAGACGGAGTTCGGCAAGTTCGGCGACGTGCTCGCGCGCACGAAGGCGCAGCTCGAAACGGTCACGCGCTCGATCGAGTCCGCCGAGCAGCGCACACGTGTGATGAACCGCAAGCTGAAGCAGGTCGAGGCGTTGCCGGGCGATACGGCGGCCGGGTTGCTCGGCGCGGAAGAGGCCGAAGGCGCCGACGCGGACGACGCGTGACGCGCGTTGCTGGCAACTGTCGGACAGAAGAAACGGGCGCCCGTTTTCCTTTGCAGCGGTCACCGGCGCAGCCGGCTCGCGTTCAATGCGCGGCGAGCATGTCCAGCGCGTCGCCCGTCACGCGCACGATGCGCCACTCCGGCAGCACGGTCGCGCCCATCTTCTCGTAGAAGTCGATCGCCGGCTGATTCCAGTCGAGCACCGACCATTCGAAGCGCGCGCAACGGCGCTCGACGGCGAGCGCCGCGAGATGGCGCAGCATCGCGGTGCCGAGGCCCGTGCCGCGCTGCGACGGCTGCACGTACAGATCCTCGAGATAGAGCCCGCGGCGGCCGAGGAACGTCGAATAGTTGTGGAAGAACAGCGCGTACGCGACGATCGTGCCGTCTTGTTCGGCTACGCGTGCCTCGGCGGCAGGATGCTCGCCGAACAGCGCGTCGGCGAGATCGGCTTCGGTCGCGACGAACAGCTCGGTGAGCTTTTCGAACTCGGCCAGCTCGCGCATCAGCGCGAGGATCGTGCCGACGTCGCGCGTGTCGGCCGCGCGGATCAGCGGCGTGCCGCTCACGCTTCTTCCGGCGGATCGGACAGCACGATCTCGATGCCGCCGAAGCGCGATGCGACCCAGTTGTACGCATGGCACGCGATCCACAGCAGCACGAAACCGAGGATCGCGTTCAGCAGCAGTGCGCTCAGGATCGTGCTCAACTCGACCATCCCGTAACGGATATACGCAACGAGAATGCCGAGCAGCACGATCGGCACGCTGAACGTCAGGTAGACGAGGATCAGCGCCTTGGCGGTCTGCCCCGCGGCGATCGACGAGATTTGTTTCTTCATGTGCGGATTGCCCCCGTAGAAATATACCGATTGGAATTCAGATCAGGCCGTCGAGCGGCAGGATGTCGACCGGGGCGCCCGCGTCGACTGCCGCGGAATCGTGGCCCAGGACGATGAAACAGTTGGCGGCCGCGAGACCGCTCAGCGACGCCGAGCTTTGCGATCCGACCGGTACGACGTGCCATTGACCGTCGGCGGCGCGCGTCGCGATGCCGCGCAGGTAGTCGGTGCGGCCGGGGCGTTTCTTCAACGGTTGCGTGCTGAGCGCCGTGTACATGGCCGGCGGCGGCGTGCGCGCGCCGGCCAGCGTCAGCAGCGCGGGGCGCACGATCGCATGGAACGTCACGGCGGACGCGACCGGATTGCCGGGCAAGCCGAAGAACAGCGCGTGGCCGGCGTCGTCGGCCGCGCGGGCGAGCGTACCGCACGCGAGCGGGCGGCCCGGTCGCAGCGCGAGGCTCGCGAACGTCACGTCGCCGAGCCGGGCCATCACGTCGCGCGTGAAATCGGCTTCGCCGACCGACACGCCGCCGGACGTGATCACCGCATCGGCCTGCGCGGCGATGGCGTCGCGCAATGCGGCTTCGAGCGCGGCCGGGTCGTCGCGGACGATCCCGAGATCGATCGCGTCCACGTGCAGCCGTTCGAGCATTGCGATCAGCATCCCGCGATTGCTGTCGTACAGCGCGCCGCGGCCGAGTGGTTCGCCGGGCTCGCGCAACTCGTCGCCGGTCGAGAACACGGCGACGCGCACGCGCCGGCGCACCGTGACGTCGACGATGCCGAACGACGCGAGCAGGCCGAGATCGGACGGCCGCAAAATGCGGCCCGCGGCGAGCGCACAGGTGCCGCGCGCGAGATCCTCGCCGGCCTTGCGGCAGTTCGCGCTGCGCGCGACGTCGTGCGCGGCGAAGCGAATCGCGTCGCCGTCGACGCGAACGCGTTCCTGCGGAATCACCGTGTCGCATCCGGCCGGCATCGGCGCGCCCGTCATGATGCGCACGCATGCACCGGCCGCCACGGCGCCGTCGAACGGATGGCCGGCGAACGCGGTGCCGACAACCGTCATCGCGACCTCGCCCTGCGCCGACGCGAGTGCCGCGGCTCCGCCGTCGAACGCATAGCCGTCCATCGCCGAGTTGTCGTACGCGGGAATGTCGAATGGCGCGCTCACGTCGGCCGCGAGCACGCGATCGAGCGCCTCGCGCAGCGCCACCGTATCGCACGCGTCGACGGGCACCGCGAAGCGGCACGCGAGTGCCTGCGCGTCGGCGAGCGACAGCGGGGCATCGGGGTCGGGTGCGGTTCGGGAGGCGGGCGAGGATTGCGTGATCATCAGTCGGACTGCGCCGCAAGGCGTATCGGGTTCGTGGCCGGTGGCGCGAGGAGGGTGCCGGGGCGCGGGTTTCGCGTGCGGCAGACGCCGGGCGGGAACGGCGCGGGGCCGTCAACGGCGGGCCAGCGCGGCCAGTTCCTGCCAGGAATTGGCATTGTAAAACGCACGCTCGTCGCGAAACTCGACTTCGACCGTCGTGTGGCGTGCGTACCACGCACGCATCTTGCGGTCGCCGGCCGCGAGTCGGGCGGCGAGGTCGTCCGCCAGCGACGTGCGCAGCAGCGCGAACGTCGGCTGCGGCGAGCGCATCTGCTGCGCGTCGACGGTGACCGCCATCGCGATATCGGCCTGTTGCGCGTCGAGCGCCGCATGCAGCCGCGCGACGAGGTCGGCGGGCAGATAGGGCGTATCGCACGGCGAGCACGCGACCAGCGGTGCGCGCGCCGCGCGCATGCCGGCAAGCAGGCCCGCGAGCGGCCCGGGGAAGTCAGGGGTTTCGTCGGCGACGATGCGCGCGTCGAACGGCGCACCGAGTTCGGCATAGCGATCGGCATGGCGATTCGCGCTGATCACCGTCTCGTCGACCTGCGGCGACAGCCGGCGCAGTACGTGCAGCGCGAGCGGCGTACCGTCGAGCAGTTGCAGGCCCTTGTCGACGCCGTCCATGCGCGTGGCGCGCCCGCCCGCGAGCAGCAGGCCGGCGATCGACGGGGAGGCGGGAGCGGGCATCGTGCGCGGATGGACAGAGCGGCGTGCGTCAGCCGCCGATATACGACATTTCGACGCGCTTGCCGGCGCCGTCGGGCGCGCCGTCGGCCGATGCGCTGCCGCGCAGTTGCGAATAGCGGTCGGTGCGCGCGTGCCAGATGCGGGCGATCGCGGTCGCGATCTCGGCATCGGTCGCGCCGCCGCGCACGAGCGCACGCAGATCGTGCCCCGTCGACGCGAACAGGCACAGGTACAGCTTGCCTTCGGTCGACAGCCGCGCGCGCGTGCAGTCGCCGCAGAAGGCCTGCGTGACGCTCGAGATCACGCCGATCTCGCCGCTGCCGTCCGCATAGCCCCAGCGCTGCGCGGTCTCGGCCGCCGTGTGCGGCTCGAGCGGCACGAGCGGGAAATGTTCGGCGATGCGCGCGACGACGTCCGCCGACGGCAGCACCTCGGTCATGTTCCAGCCGTTCGACGTGCCGACGTCCATGTATTCGATGAAGCGCAGGATCACGCCGGTGCCGCGAAAACGCTCGGCCATCGGCAGGATCTCGCTGTCGTTGGTGCCGCGCTTCACGACCATGTTGACCTTGACCGGCGCGAGGCCCGCGGCCTGTGCGGCGAAGATGCCGTCGAGCACGTCGGCGCTCGCGAACTCCGCATCGTTCATGCGCTTGAACAGCGTATCGTCGAGCGCATCGAGGCTGACCGTGACGCGCGTGAGCCCGGCGTCCTTCAGCGCGCGCGCCTTGCGCGCGAGCAGCGAGCCGTTGGTCGTCAGCGTCAGGTCGAGCGGGCGGCCTGCGTGCGTCGTCAGGCGCGCGAGCCGCTCGATCAGGAATTCGAGGTTCTTGCGAAGCAGCGGCTCGCCGCCCGTGATGCGGATCTTCTCGACGCCGTGTGCGACGAAGAGCCGCGCGACGCGCTCGATTTCCTCGTGCGTAAGCAGCGCGCTGTGCGGCAGGAACGGATAGTCCTTGTCGAAGACCGCGCGCGGCATGCAGTACACGCAACGGAAGTTGCAGCGATCCGTCACCGAAATGCGCAGGTCGCGCAGCGGCCGGGCGAACGTGTCGGCCAGCGTGCCGTCGGGGGCATGCGCGACGCCGGAGACGTCCGGCATCCCGCTGACGTCGGCGAGGGGAATGATGCGTCGGGACATGTTGGAAGAAGTGCGAACCAGACTGCTATTTTAGCCGCAACCGGCCGGCGGGGCCGGTGGGCGGAAACCCGCAGCGCGGACGTGAAAAAGCCCGCCGGAGGCGGGCTTTTCCTAGGTCGTGCGATGCGCCGTTCAGTGGTGCGTCGTTTCGACCTGCTGCATCGGGGCCGTATCGGCCGGCGGCAGCACCTTGCGTTCGCGCGGCACGCGGGCCGGGCGCGGGAGTCGCGATGCGGCTTCCTGCGCGGCCGCGAACTTGTCGGCGTCCGTGTTCACCCAGACGAGACCGGCCTGCTCCAGCACGACATCCAGGCTCGCCGAAGCGGGCGCGGCTGCCGGTTGTGCGGGAGCCGGCGTCGGTGCCGGTGCGGCGACGGCCTCGACCGGTGCTGCGTCGACAGGCGCTGCTTCGACCGGTGCTGCTTCGACCGGTGCCGGTTCGACTGCCACCGGAGCGGCTTCGATCGCGACGGCCGGTGCGGCTGGCTCGACCGGTGCGGCTTGCGGCGCCTCGACAGCGACCGGCGCGGCTTGCGGCGCGTCGACAGCGACCGGCGCGGCCGCCGGCACTTCGAACGCATCGGTCGGCGATACCGCGACCGGCGCCGGGCTCGCTTCCGCGACCGCCGGTGCGACCGGTGCCGGTTCTGCTGCCTGGACGGCGACGACGGGCTCGACCGGGGCGGCCGGAGCCGCTTCGGCGTGTGCCGGCGCCGGCTGCGCTTCGACAGCGGCTGGTGCGGCATGCTGCTCGGCGACGGCTTCCACGGCGACCGCGCTGGCCGCGGCCGCGACGACTACCGGTGCGGCAGTGTGGGCCGGTTCGGCCGCGACCGGCGTCGCGGCTTGCGCCGCGACTTCGCCTTCGGCGCCTTGCTCGGCCTGGTCGACCGAGCCGTCTTCCTCGCGCTCGCGACGACCGCCGCGGCGGCCGCGACGGCGACGGCGGCGTTCTTCGCCGTCACGTGCGCCGGCTTCCGCATCGGCTGCCAGTTCCGCGCCGGGCAGGGCTTCTGCAACAGCCTTGTCGGTTTCCGGTTCCGGATGGTTTTCGCCGCGGGTGACGGTTTCGAGCGTGGCCGCATGCTGGGTCGGCTTGCGGCGTTCGCCGCGCTCGCGACGCTCGCCGCGTTCCTGGCGCTCGCCACGGCCGGCTGCTTCGACGCCTTCCGGCTGTTCGACGCGCTCGCGCGGTTCGCGGTTTTCACGCGGTTCGCGCGGCTCACGGGCTTCACGCGGCTCGCGACCTTCGCGCGGGCCACGGCCCTCGCGGCCTTCGCGACCCTCACGGTTTTCACGACCTTCGCGGTTTTCGCGACCCTCGCGGCCCTCACGCAGCTCACGACCCTCGCGCGGCTCACGGCCTTCACGCGGTTCGCGCACTTCCTTGCCTTCGCGCTCCTGGCGTTGCGGCTGGCCACGGCCGGCGGCTGCCTGGTCACGGCCGCCTTGCGCCTGCTGGGCGCCGCCGCGACGGTTGCGGTTGCGATCGCCGCCGCGCTGCTCGGTCTTTTCGGTGCGCTCGCGAGCCGGGCGGGCTGCCTGCTCCTTCGCCGGGGCTGGCGCGACCGGTGCGGGCGCCGGTGCCGGCGACACGCCGAACAGGCCCTTCAGCCAGCCGATGAAGCCGCCGCTTGCCGCGGCGACGGGCGCCGGGGCGGGGGCCGCAACGGGTTCGACCGGACGCTGCGGCGCCGGGCTCGGTGCCGGACGCTCGGGCGTGATGCCCTTGACCGCGGCTTCCTGCTTCGGCTTCACTTCGGCCGCACGCTTGCTGTAGCCGGTTTCCGACTCGAGCTCGCGGGCCGCTTCCTCGGCCATCTTCCAGGATGCGCGCGGATCGTCGAGGCGCGCGTCGTCGTGACGCAGGCGCTCGAGCTTGTAGTGCGGCGTATCGAGGTGCTTGTTCGGGATCAGCACGATGCCGACCTTGAAGCGCGACTCGATCTTGTTGATTTCCTGACGCTTTTCGTTCAGCAGGAAGGCGGTCACCTCGACCGGCACCTGGCAGTGGATCGCCGCGGTGTTTTCCTTCATCGCTTCTTCCTGAATGATCCGCAGGACCTGCAGCGCGGACGATTCGGTATCGCGGATGTGGCCGGTGCCGTTGCAGCGCGGGCACGTCACGTGGCTGCCTTCCGACAGCGCCGGGCGCAGGCGCTGGCGCGACAGCTCCATCAGGCCGAAGCGGGAGATCTTGCCCATCTGCACGCGCGCACGGTCGTGCTTGAGCGCGTCCTTCAGGCGCTGCTCGACTTCACGCTGGCTCTTCGCCGATTCCATGTCGATGAAATCGATCACGATCAGGCCGCCGAGGTCGCGCAGGCGCAGCTGGCGGGCGACTTCGTCGGCCGCTTCGAGGTTCGTGCGGGTGGCCGTTTCCTCGATGTCCGCGCCCTTGGTCGCGCGGGCCGAGTTCACGTCGATCGCGACGAGCGCTTCGGTGTGGTCGATCACGATCGCGCCACCGGACGGCAGCGGCACCGTGCGCGAGTACGCGGTTTCGATCTGGTGCTCGATCTGGAAACGCGAGAACAGCGGCACGTCGTCGTGGTAGCGCTTCACCTTCGCGACGTTGTCCGGCATCACGATGTCCATGAACGCACGGGCCTGATCGTGGATTTCGTTCGTGTCGATCAGGATTTCGCCGATATCGGGCTGGAAATAGTCCCGGATCGCGCGGATCACGAGGCTCGATTCCAGATAGATCAGCATCGGCTGGCCGGCGTTGCCGCTTTGCGACGCCGCTTCGATCGCGCGCCACAGTTGCAGCAGGTAATTCAGGTCCCATTGCAGTTCCTCGGCGCTGCGGCCGATGCCCGCGGTACGGGCGATCATGCTCATGCCGTCCGGAATCTGCAGTTGCGCCATCGTTTCGCGCAGTTCCTGGCGCTCGTCGCCTTCGATCCGGCGCGACACGCCGCCGCCGCGCGGATTGTTCGGCATCAGCACGAGGTAGCGGCCGGCGAGCGAGATGAAGGTGGTGAGGGCGGCGCCCTTGTTGCCACGCTCTTCCTTCTCGACCTGGACGATCAGCTCCTGGCCTTCGCGCAGCGCATCCTGAATGCGCGCGGAGCGCATGTCGATGCCGTCCTTGAAGTACTGGCGGGCGACTTCCTTGAACGGCAGGAAGCCGTGGCGGTCTTC
This sequence comes from Burkholderia sp. AcTa6-5, assembly GCF_017815075.1. Taxonomy (NCBI): domain Bacteria; kingdom Pseudomonadati; phylum Pseudomonadota; class Betaproteobacteria; order Burkholderiales; family Burkholderiaceae; genus Burkholderia; species Burkholderia sp. AcTa6-5. The sequence goes on from NZ_JAGIQE010000023.1 coordinate 46,597, forward strand.
GCCGTAGTTGACGAAGCACGCTTCGAGCGACGGCTCGATACGGGTGATGACACCTTTGTAGATATTGCCTTTGCGCTGTTCGCGCCCGGCGGTTTCGATGTCGATGTCGATGAGCTTTTGCCCATCGACGATGGCGACGCGCAGCTCCTCCTGCTGCGTCGCATTGAACAGCATGCGTTTCATGAACGACTCCAGGCGGCTCCGCTGCCGGCGCCTCGCGGTTGTCAGTCGCGAGGGCGGGAACGACGGCAGGCCGCACCTTGTTGTGTTGTCACGAGCACGCTGGAGCGGGAACGCTGGCGGGGAGAATTGCCTGAAGAGGCGCTTGGGCCCGAAAGACGGGGCCGGCGGCCATAGGGCACCTGCGAATACGGCTTCAAAGCACGGCGTTCACACACCGCACGCTGCAAAAGCGCGCTAAGCCTGTCCGGGCATTGCCACGGGCGCGCGCAATGCGTCGCGCGCGCCGACGGGCGGCAGATGCTGCGGCTTGGGCCGCAGCGGGGAGTATCGAATCCAGCCCGACTTTCCCGCTTGGGGTGTACTTCCCTGGTTTGACGTCGCCAAGCCCCGCACGCTTCGCGGGGCCAAATCGGGCGCAACGCCGTAATTTTCGCAACCGGCAGCCTGCGGACGCACTGCGCGCCGTCGGGCTGCCGATCAAATTCTTTTCAACCAACTTTCCGTTACCGCGGCGCCTTGCCGACCGAATCCGCCTGTGGGCGCGATCCTTGCCGACGGGCGGCGCCGTGCGTGCAACTTGCTGCATCTCTTTGATTAGGGGCGAGCAGCGGACCCCCGGCGCAAGTAAAATAGCGGTTTGCGCTTGCGCCTTGCCCAATTCAGCCGGGGCCGGCCGATCAGGCCACCCACAACGTCAGGCTGGGCAAAATTATATTCAGTATGAATGAGTTAGGCAAAATATCCCAGAATTCGGTCGCAAGCGGCCAGGTATCGATGATCGAGATCGACGAAAACTCGGCCGGTCAGCGCATCGACAATTTCCTGTTGCGCGTCTGTAAAGGCGTGCCGAAAAGCCATATTTACCGGATCCTGCGCAGCGGCGAAGTGCGCGTGAACAAGGGCCGGATCGACGCGCAGTACCGCCTGGAACTGGGCGACCTCGTCCGCGTGCCGCCGGTGCGCGTGGCCGCGGCCGACCTCGCACGCGCCGACACGCCGGTCGTGCCGCCCGCGAATTTCGACGTGCTGTACGAGGACGACGCGATGCTCGTGATCGACAAGCCGGCCGGGGTCGCGGTCCACGGCGGCAGCGGCGTCGCGTTCGGCGTGATCGAGCAGATGCGGCAGGCGCGCCCGCGCGCGAAATTCCTCGAACTGGTGCACCGGCTCGACCGCGAGACGTCCGGCATCCTGATGCTCGCGAAGAAGCGCACGGCGCTCGTCGCGCTGCACGAGCAGATCCGCGAGAACCGGATGGACAAGCGCTACTTCGCGTGCGCGCACGGCGAATGGCAACCCGACTGGGGCCGGCGCCGCGCGGTGAAGGCGCCGCTGTTCAAGTATTCGACCCCGGAAGGGGAGCGCCGCGTGCGCGTGCAGGACGATGGGCTGGCCTCGCATACGGTGTTCAACCTCGTCGACCGCTGGTCCGACTATGTGCTCGTCGAAGCGGAACTCAAAACGGGTCGGACCCATCAGATACGGGTGCACCTCGCGCATCTCGGCTTGCCGATCGCCGGCGACGCGAAGTATGGCGATTTCGCACTGAACAAGGCGCTGGCGCGCGCGAACGCGCAGCCGTCGCTGAAGCGGATGTTCCTGCATGCGCACCGCCTCAAGCTCGCGCATCCGCTGACCGGCGAGGCGCTGCAGTTCGATGCGCCGTTGCCGGCCGAATGCCGGCGCTTCCTCGATCAACTCAGCGCATTGCGCGATACCGCCTGAACGCATGGCTCGACAGCAATTTGACCTGATCGTCTTCGACTGGGACGGCACGCTGATGGATTCGACTGCGCACATCGCGCACAGCATCCAGGCCGCATGCCGCGATCTCGGTCTGCCCACGCCGTCCGACGAGGCCTCGCGCTACGTGATCGGCCTCGGGCTGCGCGACGCGCTGCAGATCGCGGCTCCGACCCTCGATCCGTCCGACTATGCGCGGCTGGCCGAACGCTATCGCTATCACTATCTGCTCGACGACCAGCGTATCCAACTGTTCGCCGGCGTGCGCGAGCTGCTCGCCGAACTGCGCGACACGGGCTACCTGCTCGCCGTCGCAACCGGCAAAGGGCGGGTCGGGCTGAACCGCGTGCTCGACCAGTCGAAACTGACGAGCTGGTTCGATGCGACGCGCTGCGCGGACGAGACGTTCTCGAAACCGCATCCGGCGATGCTGCACGAGTTGTCGCGGGAATTGGGGCAGGACCTGTCGCGCACCGTGATGATCGGCGACACTACGCACGACCTGCAGATGGCCGCCAGCGCCGGCGCGGCCGGCGTCGGCGTCGCGTACGGCGCGCACCCGGCCGATGCGCTGGCGGCGCTCACGCCGCGCTTCGTCGCGCCGGACGTCGGCGCGCTGGCCGCCTGGCTGCGGGAGCACGCATGAGCGCGGCGCCGGACGCCGTGCGCGTATGCGCGTCCGACGCGCTGACCGACGGCGGCGTCGGCGTGCGCGTCGACGCGACGCTGCGCGGCGAGCAGGCCGTCGTGTTCTTCGTGCGTTACGACGGCCGCGCGTACGGCTACCTGAACCGCTGCGCGCACGTGCCGATGGAGCTCGACTGGGCCGAAGGGCAGTTCTTCGAGTCGTCGGGCCTCTATCTGATGTGCGCGACGCACGGCGCGATCTACGCGCCGGATACCGGCAAGTGCGTCGGCGGCCCGTGCCGCGGCGGCCGCCTGCGACCGGTCGAGGTCGACGAGCGCGACACGCCCGACGGCCGTGCGGTATTCTGGGTGCCCGATGCGGACCTGCATCCTGCCACTTCCGCCACGACCGATTGACGACACTACTGCATGGCCGACCAACCGAATTCCCCGGATTCCTCCTCCCGTCCCGACAGCCGTGAACCGAGCTGGGAGCGCGCGGCGCTCGAGCGGATCGCGCTCGCGGCCGTCAAGGAGCAGCGCGCGGCACGGCGCTGGAAGATCTTCTTCCGCTTCGCGTTTCTCGGCGTGTTCGTGCTGTTCGCGTTTGCGCTGATCGATTTCTCGAGCGATTCGAAGTTTTCGGCGAGCGGGCGGCATACGGCGCTCGTGACGATCGACGGCGAGATCGCGGCCGGCGTCAACGCGAACGCCGACGACATCAACACGGCGCTCGACGCCGCCTTCGACGACGACGGCACGGTCGGCGTCGTGCTGCGGATCAACAGCCCGGGCGGCAGCCCGGTGCAGGCCGGGATGGTCTACGACGAGATCCGGCGGTTGCGCGGCAAGTATCCGGACAAGCCGCTGTACGTCGTCGTGACCGACATGTGCGCGTCGGGCGGCTATTACATCGCGTCCGCCGCCGACAAGATCTTCGTCGACAAGGCGAGCATCGTCGGGTCGATCGGCGTGCTGATGGACGGGTTCGGCTTCACCGGGCTGATGGGCAAGCTCGGCGTCGAGCGGCGCCTGCACACGTCGGGCGAAAACAAGGGCTTCTACGATCCGTTCTCGCCGGAAACGCCGAAGATGGACGCGCACGCGCAGGCACTGCTCGACCAGGTGCATGCGCAGTTCATCAAGGCGGTGAAGGATGGCCGCGGCAAGCGGCTGCACGAGACGCCCGACATGTTCTCGGGCCTGTTCTGGACCGGCGAAAAGAGCGTCGAACTGGGCCTCGCCGACGGCTACGGCACGACCGACACGGTCGCACGCGACGTGCTGAAGGCGCCGGATCTGGTCGACTACACGGTGAAGGAAAGCCTGACGAATCGCGTCGCGCGCAAGTTCGGCGCGGCCGTCGGCGGCGCCGCGATGAAGGCGCTGACGGCCGGCGGCGCGTCGGTCAGCCTGCGCTGACGGCTGACGGCTGACGGCTGACGGCTGACGGCTGGCGGCAATCGGCTGGCGGCAATCGGCGGGCCGCGACGGCCCGCCTTTCATCTGGCTGGCGGATCGCCGTTCGCGGCATCAATTCGCGAGCAGCAGGAAGATCGCGGGGCGCTTGTGCAGATTCGGCGCAGGCGCTTTTTTCCAGTCGGCCACCGTGCGGCTCGCGATCGTTTCGGTCGCGAGGGTCAGGTCGGCCGCGACGCAGATCTGCGTCGACGGCGCGCAGGTCGCGACCAGCGTGTCGAGCATCGCGTGATTCCGGTACGGCGTTTCGATGAAGATCTGCGTCTGGCGCGCCTTGCGCGACAGTTGCTCGAGTTCGCGCAGCCGTTTCGCGCGCGCGGTCGCATCGACCGGCAGATAGCCGTTGAACGCGAAGCTCTGGCCGTTCAGGCCCGACGCCATCAGCGCGAGCAGGATCGAACTCGGCCCGACGAGCGGCACGACCTTCACGCCGCGCTCGTGCGCGCGGCGCACCAGCAGCGCGCCGGGGTCGGCGACGGCCGGGCAGCCGGCTTCCGACACGAGGCCCGCGTCCGCGCCGGCCAGCACGGGCGCGAGCAGCCGGTCGATGGCGCCGGCCGGCGTATTGACGTTCAGCTCGCTGATCTCGATTTCCTGGATCGGCCGCGTCGTGCCGATCTTCTTCAGAAACGCGCGCGTCGTTTTCGCGTTCTCGCCGATGTAATAGCCGAGCGTGCCGGCGCGCGCCTGCACGGCGGCGGGCAGCACGGCGGCGAGCATCGATTCGTCGCCTTCGCCGAGCGTGTTCGGGACCAGATAAAGCGTGCCGGCGGTCATGCGCGGTCTCCTCGGGTGGTGGCAAACAGCGGATAGTCGGCGGCGCGCAGCATCCGCGTGAGGGCGATCAGCGGCAGGCCGACGAGCGCGGTCGGGTCGTCCGAGTCGATCGCGTCGAGCAGCGCGATGCCGAGCCCTTCGGACTTCGCGCTGCCGGCCACGTCGTACGGCGTTTCCGCGCGCAGGTAGGCGTCGAGTTCGGCTTCGGGCAGCGAACGGAAGCGCACGTGCGTGACGATGTCCTCGACCTGCGCGTCGTCGGTGCGGCTGTCGTACAGGCAGAGCGCACTGTGGAATTCGACTTCGCGGCCCTGCATCGACATGAGCTGCGCGAGCGCGCGCTCGTGCGTGCCGGGCTTGCCGATCTGGTGCCCGTCGAAGGTCGCGACCTGGTCCGACCCGATCACGAGCACGCCGTCCGGCGCATCGATCGTCGCGGCCACGGCCCGCGCCTTCGTGCCGGCGAGGCGCAGCGCGGTCGCGGCCGGCGTTTCGCCGGCGAGCGGGGTTTCGTCGAGGTCGGGCGACACGACGTCGAAGGGCACGCCGAGGCGCTCGAGGAGCGCGCGGCGGTAGCGGGAACTGGAGGCAAGAATCAGCCGCGGCGGGCGGCAAACGGTATCCGGCATGGTCGGTTGGATCGGTGAGTCGTCAGGTGTGGCGCGGCGTTGCGCGGACGCAAGCTTAAGTGATTGACCGCAAAAGGTAAAACAGGTATGCTTTCCCGCTTTTCGTCGGCAGGCTTTCGTTGTGGTGGCGCCTGCCGGGTCTTCGGAAGTAAAGTACGTCATCCTTCGATGAGCCGTACGCGAGCGGTGCCAAGCCGGATCCGCAAGTCAGCCTGTAGGCAGGAGCGCACATGAACACTTCTTCTGGCAAACCTGCGGCGGCGCTCGATCCGCACGCGGTCGACCTGTTCGAGTTCGCCCGCAGCGGGCGGCAGGCAGCCGGGGCGGTGCGCCTCTCGCAACTGCCGCGCATGTTAAACGAAGTGCCGACGGACGCGCCAGATCGCGACACGGTCTTCACGTGGCAGGCGGAAGGGTTCACGCAGAAGGAGTTGCAGGACGACGGCGCCGACGGGCAGCAGCCGTATCTGCGCCTCGCGGTGCACGGCCATGCGTGGCTCACGTGCCAGCGCTGCGTGACGCCGTACGATCAGACGTTCGACGTCGACATGACGTACCGGGTCGTCGCGACCGAAGAAGAAGCTGAGGAATTTCCGCTCGACGACGATGAAGCCGATGTGATCGTGGGCTCACGCCAGTTCGATCTCGTCGACTTGATCGAAGAGGAATTGCTGCTTTCGTTGCCGCTCGTGCCCAAGCACGAGGTTTGCCCGGCAGTTCACGAAAGCCTCGTGTCGGGCGCGAGCGGTCCCGCGGAAGCGGCGGACGAGGAGTCCGACGAAGCCGGGGACGAAGGCAAACGGCCGAATCCGTTCGCAGCGCTGCAAGCGTTGAAGAAGGACGGTGACGGCACCAAGAAACACTAAGCAGTTGTGGCGCGGGAAGGCGTAGGGCTTTGGGCCAGGGTAGTTAAGCGCCGGATCGGGCTGTGTTAGAATCCGGAAAATTATTTAGGAGTTAGTCATGGCAGTCCAGCAAAACAAGAAGTCGCCGTCGAAGCGCGGCATGCATCGTTCGCACGATTTCCTGACGGCAGCGCCGCTGGCAGTCGAGCCGAGCACGGGTGAAGTGCATCTGCGTCACCACGTCAGCCCGAACGGCTACTATCGCGGCAAGAAAGTCGTCAAGACGAAGAACGACTAAGCGTCAAGTCACGCGTTGCGCGCTACGCTCGCCGTTCGCGTGACAACTGGTTCGCTTGACACTTTCCTGGCTCAACAAAAAGGCGGCATTCAACTGCCGCTTTTTTGTGCCTGAAATTCGTCGCATTCCATGACCGTAAAGCTCACAATCGATTGCATGGGAGGCGACCACGGCCCGTCCGTGACCGTTCCCGCGGCAGTCAAGTTCGTCCGCGCGCATCCCGATGCGCACCTGATGCTCGTCGGCATCGAAAGCGCGATTCGCGCTCAGCTGAAGAAGCTGAAAGCCCTCGACGATCCCGCGTTGACCATCGTGCCCGCCACCGAAGTCGTGGCGATGGACGATCCTGTCGAAGTGGCGCTGCGCAAGAAGAAGGATTCTTCGATGCGCGTCGCGCTCAACCACGTCAAGGAAGGCGCGGCGCAGGCCTGCATCTCGGCCGGCAATACCGGCGCGCTGATGGCCGTTTCCCGTTACGTGCTCAAGACGCTGCCCGGCATCGAGCGGCCCGCGATCGCGTCCGCGCTGCCGAACCCGACCGGCTACACGATGATGCTGGACCTCGGCGCGAACGTCGACTGCGAGCCGCAGCACCTGCTGCAGTTCGCGGAGATGGGGCACGCGCTCGTGGCCGCGCTCGAAGGCAAGGAGCGCCCGACGATCGGCCTGCTGAACATCGGCGAAGAGGTCATCAAGGGCAACGAGACGATCAAGCGCGCAGGCGAGCTGCTGCGCGCCAGCACGCTCAATTTCCGCGGCAACGTGGAAGGCAACGACATCTACAAGGGCACCGTCGACGTGATCGTGTGCGACGGCTTCGTCGGCAACGTCGCGCTGAAGACGTCCGAAGGGCTCGCGCAGATGCTGTCGAACATCATCCGCGAGGAGTTCGGCCGTTCGCTGATGTCGAGGCTGATGGCGTTGCTCGCGCTGCCGGTGCTGATGCGTTTCAAGAAGCGCGTCGACCACCGCCAGTACAACGGCGCGGCGCTGCTGGGGCTGAAGAGCCTCGTGATCAAGAGCCACGGTTCGGCCGACGCGTACGCGTTTGAGTGGGCGATCAAACGCGGGTATGATGCCGTCAAAAACGGGGTGCTGGAGCGCCTCGCGCGCGCGATGGCGGATAATTCAGTGTCGCTCGGCGATGGCGGACACGACGCGGGCGGCGCGGGCCAGGCAAGCCCGGCCGCAGGCCATCACGCCGAACCTTCCGCTGCGCAATCCTCTAAAGCATAAATGGCCCAATCGACTCTCTATTCCCGCGTGCTCGGCACGGGCAGCTACCTGCCGCCCGACCGCGTCACGAACCAGCAGTTGACCGATCGTCTTGCGAAGGAAGGCATCGAGACCAGCGACGAATGGATCGTCGCGCGCACGGGCATCCACGCGCGCCATTTCGCCGCACCCGACGTCGCGACGAGCGATCTCGCGCTCGAGGCGTCGCGTCGTGCGATCGAAGCGGCCGGTATCGATCCGCAGTCGATCGACCTGATCATCGTCGCGACTTCGACCCCCGATTTCGTGTTCCCGAGCACCGCGTGCCTGCTGCAGAACAAGCTCGGCATCAAGAACGGCGGTGCGGCATTCGACGTGCAGGCCGTATGCTCGGGTTTCGCGTATGCGATGGCCACGGCCGACAGCTTCATCCGCAGCGGCCAGCACCGCACCGCGCTGATCGTCGGCGCGGAGACGTTCTCGCGCATTCTCGACTTCAAGGACCGCACGACCTGCGTGCTGTTCGGCGACGGCGCGGGCGCGGTGATCCTGTCCGCGTCGGAAGAACCGGGCGTGCTCGGCAGCGCGCTGCACGCGGACGGCAGCTACTCGAACATCCTGTGCACGCCGGGCAACGTCAATCGCGGCGTGATCGACGGCAGCGCATTCCTGCACATGGACGGGCAGGCCGTATTCAAGCTCGCGGTCAACGTGCTCGAAAAAGTCGCGATCGAAGCGCTCGCGAAGGCGAATCTCGCGCCCGAGCAAATCGACTGGCTGATTCCGCACCAGGCCAACATCCGCATCATGACCAGCACCTGCCGCAAGCTCGGCCTGCCGCAGGAGCGCATGGTCGTGACGGTCGACCAGCACGGCAACACGTCGGCGGCGTCGATCCCGCTGGCGCTCGACGCCGCGGTGCGTGACGGCCGCATCCAGCGTGGCCAACACGTGCTGATCGAAGGCGTCGGCGGCGGCTTCACCTGGGGCGCGTCGGTCTTCCGCTTCTGATCCGCGGCGCGCGACAAGCCGCGCGCGGATCCCGTCGGCGCGCCGTTCGTGCGCACCGTCCGAATCGATTCAATTGGGGACGATATGAAATTTGCATTCGTTTTTCCGGGGCAGGGCTCGCAAGCGATCGGCATGCTCAACGCATTCGCCGATCTGGCCGTCGTGCGCGAGACGCTCCAGGAAGCGTCCGATGCGCTCAATCAGGATCTCGGCAAGCTGATCGCCGAAGGTCCGGCCGAAGAGCTGAACCTGACCACCAACACGCAGCCCGTGATGCTGACCGCCGCATACGCGTGCTACCGCGCGTGGCAGCAGGCAGGCGGCCCGGCGCCGTCGATCGTCGCCGGCCACAGCCTCGGCGAATACACGGCGCTCGTCGCGGCCGGCGCGCTTGCGTTCAAGGACGCGGTGCCGCTCGTGCGCTTCCGTGCGCAGGCGATGCAGACGGCCGTGCCGGTCGGCCAGGGCGGCATGGCCGCGATCTTGGGCCTCGACGACGACACGGTGCGCGCGGTGTGCGCCGAAGCCGCGGAAGCGGGCGTCGTCGAAGCGGTGAACTTCAATGCGCCCGCGCAGGTCGTGATCGCCGGCAGCAAGGCCGCGGTCGAAAAGGCATGCGAGATCGCGAAGGCGAAGGGCGCGAAGCGCGCGCTGCCGCTGCCGGTGTCGGCGCCGTTCCATTCGTCGCTGCTCAAGCCGGCGTCGGACCAGCTGCGCGACTATCTCGCGAACGTCGACGTGAAGGCGCCGCAGATTCCGGTCGTCAACAACATCGACGTCGCCGTGGTCAGCGATCCGGCCGCGATCAAGGATGCGCTGGTGCGCCAGGCCGCAGGCCCGGTGCGCTGGGTCGAGTGCGTGCGGCACATCGCCGGCACGGGCGTCACGCACGTGATCGAATGCGGTCCGGGCAAGGTGCTGGCCGGCCTGACGAAGCGCATCGACGGCAACCTGACGGGTGCGTCGGTGTTCGATCCGGCTTCGCTCGACGAAGCGCTCAAGCTCGCGACCGCCTGACGCGGCGCCTTTTCCCAAGCAACGGATATTCGATTCATGGACAAGACTCTCGATAAACAGGTTGCGATCGTGACCGGCGCGTCGCGCGGCATCGGCCGTTCGATCGCGCTCGAACTCGCGCGCCTGGGCGCGACGGTGATCGGCACGGCGACGAGCGAATCGGGCGCCGCCGCGATCACCGCGGCGTTCGCGGAAGCGGGCGTCACGGGCCGCGGCGCGGTGCTGAACGTCAACGACGCGGCAGCCGCCGAGGCGCTGATCGATGCGACCGTGAAGGAATTCGGCGCGCTGAACGTGCTCGTCAACAACGCGGGCATCACGCAGGACCAGCTCGCGATGCGGATGAAGGACGAGGACTGGGACGCGGTGATCGACACCAACCTGAAGTCGGTGTTCCGCCTGTCGCGTGCGGTGCTGCGCCCGATGATGAAGGCGCGCGGCGGCCGTATCATCAACATCACGTCGGTGGTCGGCTCGGCCGGCAATCCGGGTCAGGTCAACTACGCGGCCGCGAAGGCCGGCGTCGCGGGCATGACGCGGGCGCTCGCGCGCGAGATCGGTAGCCGCGGCATCACCGTGAACTGCGTGGCGCCGGGCTTCATCGACACCGACATGACGAAGACGCTGCCGGAAGAACAGCAGGCCGCGCTCAAGACCCAGATTCCGCTCGGCCGCCTCGGCAGCCCGGAGGACATCGCCCATGCCGTCGCGTTCCTCGCATCGCCGCAGGCCGGTTACATCACCGGTACGACGCTGCACGTGAACGGCGGCATGTACATGTCGTAACGGTTTTCGTTTACCATCCGCGCCGTATCCCGTTTTTCAGGCGGACCGGCGCTTGATCGACCATCAAGCCAACGCGCGTTTTGCCGTCAGCAAACCTGATAAAATGCGCGCACTTGTAAATCTGAACTTTCCCTCGGAGGGGTAATGGACAACATCGAACAACGTGTCAAGAAGATCGTCGCTGAGCAACTGGGCGTCGCGGAAGCCGAGATCAAGAACGAAGCTTCGTTCGTGAACGACCTGGGCGCCGATTCGCTCGACACGGTCGAACTGGTGATGGCTCTGGAAGACGAGTTCGGCATGGAAATCCCGGACGAAGAAGCAGAGAAGATCACGACCGTTCAGCAAGCGATCGACTACGCTCGCGCAAACGTCAAGGCGTAAGCGCCTTTCGCGCTTGTCCGCCACGTCGCCGCGATCATCGCGATTGACGCGCCATCCTGCCGGCTCCGCGCCGGACGGACTAACAGCCACAGGGCTCGCAGGGCTGGTTCCTGTGGCCACTGTGGCTTTTGTTTTTGTCATCCAATAATGGAAAAGAGGTTACCGTGAGCCGCCGTCGTGTTGTCGTTACAGGCCTGGGGCTGATTTCGCCTGTTGGCAATAATGTTGCCGACGGCTGGGCCAATCTCGTCGCCGGCAAGTCCGGTATCGCCACCGTCACGAAGTTCGATGCGTCGAACCTCGCCTGCCATTTCGCGGGCGAAGTGAAGGGTTTCAGCGCCGAGGAGTACATCCCGGCGAAGGAAGCCCGGAACATGGATACGTTCATCCATTACGGCATCGCCGCCGGCGTCCAGGCCATCCGGGACAGCGGGCTGGAAGTGACCGAAGCCAACGCGGAACGCATCGGCGTGCTGGTCGGTTCCGGCATCGGCGGCCTGCCGATGATCGAGGATACGCACCAGACCTACGTCGATCGCGGCGCGCGCCGGATTTCGCCGTTCTTCGTGCCGGGTTCGATCATCAACATGATCTCGGGTCACCTGAGCATCATGTTCGGCCTGAAGGGCCCGAACCTCGCGGCCGTCACGGCCTGCACGACCGGCCTGCACTCCATCGGCCTCGCCGCGCGCCTGATCCAGGCCGGCGACGCCGACGTGATGGTCGCGGGCGGCGCCGAATCGACGGTCTCGCCGCTCGGCATCGGCGGTTTCGCGGCAGCACGCGCGCTGTCGACCCGCAACGACGATCCGGCGACCGCGTCGCGTCCGTGGGACAAGGACCGCGACGGCTTCGTGCTGGGCGAGGGTTCCGGCGTGATGGTGCTCGAAGAGTACGAGGCGGCGAAGGCGCGCGGCGCGAAGATCTATGCGGAAGTCGCAGGCTTCGGCATGACGGGCGACGCGTACCACATGACCGCGCCGAACATGGATGGTCCGCGCCGCTGCATGGTCGCGGCCCTGCGCGACGCCGGCATGAACGCCGACGAGGTCCAGTACCTGAACGCGCATGGCACGTCCACGCCGCTGGGCGACAAGAACGAGTCCGACGCGGTGAAGGCGGCGTTCGGCGAGCACGCGTACAAGCTCGTCGTGAACTCGACGAAGTCGATGACGGGCCACCTGCTGGGTGGCGCGGGCGGCCTCGAATCGGTGTTCACGGTGCTGGCGCTGCACAACAACGTGTCGCCGCCGACCATCAACATCTTCAACCAGGACCCCGAGTGCGATCTCGATTACTGCGCGAACACCGCGCGTGACATGAAGATCGACGTGGCCGTGAAGAACAACTTCGGCTTCGGCGGGACCAACGGCACGCTGGTGTTCAAGCGCGTCTGACGTCGAATCGCTTGACGAGTCCATTCGATGCTCCGGCCGGGCGTCCGCAGCGCTTTGCGTTGCGGGCCTCGGCCGTGTCGTATCTCGTGCTGGCCGCGTTCGTCGCGTCGGCTGCCGCATCGGCGTACCTGTTCTGGGCGCCGCGCGCGGGCGCTGCCGCCGGCGCAGGCGTGGCGGCTGTGACGGCGGCGCTGCTGGCCGTATGCGCGGCGCGGGCTTGCGCCCGCCGGCTGCCGGCCGAGCTGCAAATCGATGCGTTCGGGGAGATTGCGGCGTTTGGCCGCACCGGGCGCTTGCTGGCCCGCGGCCGTGTGACGGGCCATGCGCACTGGAGCAGCCTGCTGCTGGTGCTGTCGGTCGGGCAGGGTGCCCGGCGCGCGCGGCCGCTGCTGATTCCGGCCGACGCGCTCGATGCCGCGTCGTTCAGTGCGCTGTCGGTGCTGGCGAGAACGGCCGGGGCGGCGGCGCGGGCATGACGGCCGCGCGGTTACCGACCGTAACCAGCGGCCGGCGCCGGAACGCTACAATAACGCTCCGCGTTGCATCCCTAGTTAACGGATTTGTCAGGTGAGTGAAAAAGAAATCGATCAGGCTCTGGTCGAGCGCGTACAGAAGGGCGACAAGGCGGCGTTCGAACTCCTGGTCTCCAAATACCACCGCAAGATCATTCGGCTGATCTCGCGCCTCGTGCGGGATCCCGCCGAGGTCGAGGACGTGGCCCAGGACGCGTTCATCAAGGCGTATCGTGCGCTGCCGCAATTCCGCGGCGAATCGGCGTTCTATACGTGGTTGTACCGAATTGCCGTCAACACGGCGAAGAACTACCTTGCGACGCAAGGCCGCCGGGCGCCGACCTCGACCGAGGCCGATGCGGAGGAAGCGGAAACTTTCTCCGACGCAGACCAACTAAGGGATATCAACACGCCTGAGTCGATGTTGATGAGCAAGCAGATTGCCGAGACGGTCAACGCTGCAATGGCTCTGCTGCCCGAAGAACTGCGCCAGGCAATCACGCTGCGCGAGATCGAGGGCCTGAGCTACGAAGAGATCGCGGAAATGATGGGCTGTCCGATCGGGACGGTCCGGTCGCGGATCTTCCGCGCGCGCGAAGCAATCGCTGCCAAATTGCGTCCGCTGCTCGATACGCCCGAAGGCAAGCGCTGGTAAGCGCGACGGGCGGAACGACGCGGGTCGGGGTCTAGTTACGGATAGAGTCGTGAAGTCACGACGGGGTGTGCAAGATGGGGAGCATCATGGGGTCGGTCAATACGCAATCGCAAGCGTGCTCGCGCGGCGAGCGCCTTTCCGCGCTGGTCGACGGCGAAATGTTCGATGGCCCGGATCACGGGCAGTTTCTGGCTGAGCTCGACCGCGCGGATCGCGCCGTGTGGGCCCATTACCATCTGATTGGCGATGCGCTGCGCTCGGACGAGCTCGCGCTGCCGCCCGCGCTGAGCGTCGCGTTCACCGCGCGCATGTCGGCGGCGCTCGAAAGCGAGCCGCACCTGCTGGCGCCGGCGGCTGCACCGGTCGCGCGCAAGCTGCTGTCGCTGCGCCGCCGTGTCGTGCCCGCGTTCGCGGTGGCCGCCGCGGCCGCCACGCTGACGTGGATCGTCGTCCCGCAGATGCAGACGGCCGGTGCGCCGGGCGCCGTTCAGGTCGCGTCGGCAGGCGCGCCGCAGAGCGGCAACCTGCAGCGCGTGACGGTTGCGCAGGCATCGACCCAGCCGGGCCTGCAGGACGTCAACATCATTCGCGACGCGAGCCTCGACCAATATCTTGAAGCGCACCAGCAATTCGCGCAGCAGCCCGTCGTCACGGGTTCGATGCCGCTGATCCGCGCTGCCGTGACCACCACGCCAGGCCAATAAACCCGATGCGGACATTGCAGTTGAATCACGCCATCTCCGGATGGAAGCGGCTGCCGGCCCTCCTGCTTTGCGCAGCCGCCCTGTTGTCCGTTCAATCCCTTCCCGCCAGCGCCCAGCAACCGGACGATCCCGTCGCGACCCGCAAGGGCGCCGCGGACTGGCTCGACCGCGTCCAGCAGGCCGCGCAGCAGCAGAGCTACGAAGGTACGTTCGTCTACCAGCGCGGCGGATACGTGCAGTCGTCGCGCATCGCGCACGTCTCGTCCCGCGACGGCGAGTTCGAGCGGATCGAAACGCTCGACGGCAAGCCGCGCAAACTGCTGCGGCACAACGACGAGCTGTACACGTTCGTGCCCGAACGCAAGCTGTGCGTGGTCGAGCGCCGTCAGACGCGTGATTCGTTCCCCGCGCTGCTCGGCGCGAGCGGCGAGCACGTGATGTCCGTCTACGATGCGAAGTCGCTCGGCAAGGACCGCGTGGCCGGGATCGACGCACAAGTCGTCGAGCTCGTGCCGAAGGACGCGTACCGTTTCACGTACAAGCTGTGGGCCGACGCGCGCACCGGGCTGCTGCTGCGTTCGCAGACGCTCGACGCGAACGATCGCGTGCTCGAGCAGATCGCGTTCTCGCAAGTGCAGACGGGCGGCGCAAGTGGCGACAAGGCTGCGATCGCAGCGGGCATGCGCAACCTGGGCGGCTGGACGGTCGTGCGTCCGCCGGTCGCGACGGTCGACATGGAAGCGCAGGGCTGGCAGCTCGCGCCGAGCGTCGCCGGCTTCCAGAAGATTCGTGAAGTGCGCCGGCCGATGGCCGCGCGCGATGCGGGCGATCCGCCGATCCCGGTCGACCAGGCCGTCTTCACCGACGGCCTCGCGACGGTCTCGGTCTTCATCGAGCCGGCCGAGAAAAACACGCGCAAGGAAGGCGCGGGCAGCACCGGCGCCACGCACGTTCTCGTGAAGCGCCGCGGCGACTACTGGATCACCGTGCTCGGCGAAGTGCCGCCGGCAACGTTGCAGCAGTTCGCGTCTGCCATAGAATACAAGGCTTCCAAGTAACGCTACGGCTCCCGACATGACGAAACTCACGCTGCGCAAAGTGCTCGCGGCGGCGGCGCTGTGTGCCTGCCTGCCGCTCGTCCCGCAAACCGCTGTCGCTGTCACGCCTCCCGCTGCCAGCCTGCCCGATTTCGCCGACCTCGTCGAAAAGGTGGGCCCCGCGGTCGTGAACATCCGGACCACCGCGAACGTGCCGGTACCCGGCCCGCGCGGCGTGCTCCCGCCCGGCTTCGACAACGGCGACATGTCGGAATTCTTCCGGCGCTTCTTCGGCATTCCGCTGCCGCAGGCGCCCGGCAACGGCGGCGGCAACGGCGGCAACCCGAAGAACGCGCCGGCGCCGGACAATGGGCCCGACACCGAGCAGAACCGCGGCGTCGGCTCGGGCTTCATCGTGTCGGCCGACGGTTACGTGATGACCAATGCGCACGTCGTCGACGATGCGGACACCATCTACGTGACGCTGACCGACAAGCGCGAATTCAAGGCGAAGCTGATCGGCGTCGACGACCGCACGGACGTCGCGGTCGTCAAGATCCAGGCGTCGAACCTGCCGGTGGTCGCGATCGGCGATTCGAACAAGGTGCGCGTCGGCGAGTGGGTCGTCGCGATCGGTTCGCCGTTCGGCCTCGACAACACGGTCACGGCCGGCATCGTCAGCTCGAAGAGCCGCAACACGGGCGACTACCTGCCGTTCATCCAGACCGACGTCGCCGTGAACCCCGGCAACTCGGGCGGGCCGCTGATCAACATGCAGGGCGAGGTGATCGGCATCAACTCGCAGATCTACAGCCGCACTGGCGGCTTCATGGGCATTTCGTTCGCGATTCCGATCGACGAGGCGATGCGCGTGGCCGACCAGCTGAAGGCGACCGGCAAGGTCACGCGCGGCCGGATCGCGGTGGCGATCGGCGAGGTGACGAAGGACGTGGCCGACTCGATCGGGCTGCCGAAGGCCGAAGGCGCGCTCGTCAGCAGCGTCGAGCCGGGCGGCCCGGCCGACAAGGCCGGCATCCAGCCGGGCGACATTATCCTGAAGTTCAACGGTCGTCCGGTCGAGGCGGCGTCGGACCTGCCGCGCATGGTCGGCGACACGAAGCCCGGCACGAAGGCGACGGTTAGCGTGTGGCGCAAGGGTCAGGCACGCGATCTGCCGATCACGATCGCCGAGACGCCGGCCGAGTCGACGGCGAAGGCCGAGCAGCGCAAGAACGCGCCGCAGAAGCCGCGTCAGGCCAATTCGCTCGGCCTGACGGTCAGCGACCTGACGGCGGAGCAACTGAAGACGCTGAAGCTGAAGAACGGTGTGCAGATCGATGGCGTCGACGGCCCGGCCGCCCGTGCGGGCCTGCAGCGCGGCGACATCGTGCTGCGCGTCGGCGACATCGACATCGCGAACGCGAAGCAGTTCGCCGACGTGACCGCGCAGCTCGATCCGCAGAAGGCGGTCGCGGTGCTCGTGCGGCGCGGCGACAACACGCAGTTCGTGCCGGTGCGGCCGCGCGCGACCCAGAAGTAACGCGCCGATGTTCACGCTCTACGGCCGCGGCTGGTGCCACCTGTGCGACGACATGCGCGACGCACTGGCGCCGGTGGCGGCCGAATTCGGCGTCTCGGTCGACTACGTCGACATCGACACCGATGCGGCGCTCGTCGCGCGTTACGACGAGGACGTGCCGGTGCTGCTGCTGGACGGCGCGGAAGTGTGCCGCCACCGGTTCGACGACGCCCGGGTGCGCGGCGCGCTGGCGGCCCGGCGTTGAGCCTGGCTTGCCGCGGCCCCGTGCCGCTTCATACGGGGTTTGATCCGGCGGGCGCGCCGCCGGCTCCCGCGGGGCGGGCGTCCGAAATCCCGCCCGGCGTAAGCCTTTTCGGCTAAAATAAGCCGTTTTTTCACCGACTTACACAAGGCGTGCTCCGCAGTCGTCGAGCGCGCCTTTTTCGCTTGATCGGCACTGAATGGATCATATTCGCAATTTCTCGATCATCGCGCACATCGACCATGGCAAGTCGACACTCGCGGATCGCATCATCCAGGTATGCGGCGGCCTCGCCGACCGTGAAATGGAAGCGCAGGTGCTCGACTCGATGGACATCGAGCGCGAGCGCGGCATCACGATCAAGGCGCAGACGGCCGCGTTGTCCTATCGCGCACGCGACGGCAAGGTCTACAACCTGAACCTGATCGACACGCCGGGGCACGTCGACTTCTCGTACGAGGTCAGCCGTTCGCTGTCCGCGTGCGAAGGCGCGCTGCTGGTGGTCGACGCGAGCCAGGGCGTCGAGGCGCAGACGGTCGCGAACTGCTACACGGCGATCGAGCTCGGCGTCGAGGTCGTGCCGGTGCTGAACAAGATCGACCTGCCGGCCGCGAACCCCGAGAACGCGATCGAGGAGATCGAGGACGTGATCGGCATCGACGCGACCGACGCGACGCGCTGCAGCGCGAAGACGGGCCTCGGCGTCGAAGACGTGCTCGAGTCGCTGATCGCGAAGGTGCCGCCGCCGAAGGGCGATCCGGCCGCGCCGCTGCAGGCGCTGATCATCGATTCGTGGTTCGACAACTACGTCGGCGTCGTGATGCTCGTGCGTATCGTCAACGGCACGCTGCGTCCGAAGGACAAGATCAAGATGATGGCGACCGGCGCGCAGTATCCGGTCGAGCACGTCGGCGTGTTCACGCCGAAGTCGCGCAATCTCGAGTCGCTGTCGGCCGGGCAGGTGGGCTTCATCATCGCCGGCATCAAGGAACTGACGGCCGCGAAGGTCGGCGATACCGTCACGCACGCGACCAAGCCCGCCGCCGAGCCGCTGCCGGGCTTCAAGGAAGTGAAGCCGCAGGTGTTCGCGGGGCTGTACCCGGTCGAGGCGAACCAGTACGACGCGCTGCGCGAATCGCTCGAGAAGCTGAAGCTGAACGACGCGTCGCTGCAGTACGAGCCGGAAGTGTCGCAGGCGCTCGGCTTCGGTTTCCGCTGCGGCTTCCTCGGGCTGCTGCACATGGAAATCGTGCAGGAGCGGCTCGAGCGCGAGTTCGACATGGACCTCATCACGACCGCGCCGACGGTCGTCTACGAGGTCGTGCAGAGCGACGGCTCGACGATCATGGTCGAGAACCCGGCGAAGATGCCGGAGCCCGGCCGCATCGCCGAAGTGCGCGAGCCGATCGTCACCGTGAACCTGTACATGCCGCAGGATTACGTCGGCTCGGTGATCACGCTGTGCGAGCAGAAGCGCGGCTCGCAGATCAACATGCAGTATCACGGCCGTCAGGTGCAGCTCACGTACGAGATCCCGATGGCCGAGATCGTGCTCGACTTCTTCGATCGCCTGAAGTCGGTGTCGCGCGGCTATGCGTCGATGGACTACGAGTTCAAGGAATACCGTTCGTCGGACGTCGTGAAGGTCGACATGCTGATCAACGGCGACAAGGTCGATGCGCTGTCGATCATCGTGCACCGGTCGCAGTCGCAATATCGCGGCCGCGAAGTCGCCGCGAAGATGCGCGAGATCATTCCGCGCCAGATGTACGACGTGGCGATCCAGGCCGCGATTGGCGCGCACATCGTTGCGCGCGAGAACATCAAGGCACTGCGCAAGAACGTGCTCGCGAAGTGCTACGGCGGCGACATCACGCGGAAGAAGAAACTGCTCGAGAAGCAGAAAGAAGGTAAGAAACGCATGAAGCAGGTGGGTTCGGTCGAGATCCCGCAGGAGGCGTTCCTCGCGATCTTGCGCGTCGAAGACAAATAACAGGACTGATCCTTTTATGAATTTTGCGCTGATTCTTTTTGTGCTCGTCGTCGTGACGGGCGTAGCGTGGGTGTTGGACAAACTGGTGTTCCTGCCGCGGCGTCGCAAGGCGGCCGACTCGGCGATCGAGGAGTTCGATCGCCAGCAGTCGCGCATCGACAAGCGTTTCGCGGACGAAAACGCGACGCAGACGCGGTCGAAGCTGCGTGACGAAAAGCTGCGCCAGCCGTGGTGGCTCGAGTACACGGCAAGCTTCTTCCCGGTGATCCTGGCCGTGTTCGTCGTGCGTTCGTTCATCGTCGAGCCGTTCAAGATTCCGTCGGGCTCGATGGTGCCGACGTTGCTCGTCGGCGACTTCATCCTCGTCAACAAGTTCGAGTACGGGCTGCGCCTGCCGGTCACCAACACGAAGATCACGCAGGGCAGTCCGCTGTCGCGCGGCGACGTCGTCGTGTTCCGCTATCCGAAGGACGAGTCGGTCGACTACATCAAGCGCGTGATCGGCCTGCCGGGCGACACGGTCGCGTACCAGGACAAGCAGCTGACGATCAACGGCCAGCCGGTGCCGGAAACGCCGCTGCCCGATTTCTTCGACGACGAGCGCCAGAATTACGCGAAGCAGTTCGAGGAAACGATCGGCACCAAGAAGAACGCGATCCTCAACAACCCGGCCGTGCCGCCGTTCGTGATGGGCGCATACGACTATCCGTATCGCGACAACTGCACGTACAACAGCCGCGGCGTGATCTGCAAGGTGCCGCCCGGTCATTACTTCATGATGGGCGACAACCGCGACAACAGCGCGGACAGCCGCTACTGGGGTTTCGTGCCGGACCAGAACATCGTCGGCCGCGCGTTCTTCATCTGGATGAACTTCGGCGACCTGAAGCGCATCGGTTCCTTCAACTGACCGCCTTCGATGTACACGCACGACGCGACGCACGGGCCGCGTCGCGTCGTGCCGAACGACTTTAAGAACCGGCGGTAACACCGCCTCGTCACGCCTTTTCGTGTCCGGCCGTGCCGTTTCGGCCCGACCGGGCGCCCGCGTTATACTCCTGCACATGCCCTCATCCCAGTTGGAAAGCCGGCTGCGCTACGAATTTCGCAATGCGGAATTGTTGCGCCAGGCTTTGACCCATCGCAGTCACAGTGCCACGCACAACGAACGGCTCGAGTTTCTCGGCGATTCCGTTCTGAATTGCGCGGTGGCCGCCCTTTTGTTCCAGCGGTTCGGCAAGCTGGACGAAGGTGACCTGTCGCGCGTACGCGCCAACCTCGTCAAACAGCAGTCGCTGTACGAAATTGCTCAGGCCCTGAATATTTCGGACGGCTTGCGGCTGGGCGAGGGCGAGTTGCGCAGCGGCGGGTTCCGCCGCCCGTCGATCCTCGCGGACGCGTTCGAAGCCATCATCGGGGCCGTATTCCTCGATGGCGGCTTCGAAGCCGCCCAAGGGGTCATCAAGCGCCTCTATATCCCGATTCTCGACCACATCGATCCGCGCACGCTCGGCAAGGACGCGAAGACGCTGCTGCAGGAATACCTGCAGGGGCACAAGATCGCGCTGCCCACCTATACGGTCGTCGCGACGCATGGTGCGGCGCACAATCAGCAGTTCGAGGTCGAGTGCACGGTGCCGAAGCTGGACGTGAAGGTATCGGGTTCCGGCGCGAGCCGGCGCGCGGCCGAGCAGGCCGCCGCGAAGAAGGCACTCGACGAAGTGATGGCGGCCGCGCCGATGCTGGCCGCGAAGCCGAAGCGCTCGAAAAACGCGCGTGGGTCCAAGCATGTCGAACCCGAGATCGTGCCGGGCGTGAAGGGCGTGCAGGAAGCGCTCGACCTGCGCTCGCCCGAGCGGAAGGAACGTGCGGCGGCGCGCGAGGCCCGGGCGGCCGGCGCGGTGCCGGCGGCAACCGTTGCGGCTGCTACTGCAGCTGCGGGCGTCGAGCCGGCCGTCGCGCCGATGGCCGCGATTCGCGCGGCGCATGTCGAGCCGGCAACGGACAAGGGTGAACGGACGGTGAAACCGGCGACCGACAAGGTGGCCGACAAACCGGCCGAGCGGGCCGACAAGGCCGCGGAAAAGCCCGCCGAGGCCGCGCCGCGCGCAGCCGACAAACCGGCCGGCCATGCGGCCGATCCGGCATCGTCGTCGGCCGACAAGCCTGCGGCGGGCGCCGACACCGCCGCGCGCGCGCCGGCGCGCGCACGCGATGCCGCGGCGCCCGACGCCGACACGCCGCCCGGCGGCGCGAGCCTGGCTGCCGCGCAGGCGCGCGTGGCCGATGCCGACCACTGAATTGCCCATCGATCGTGCCGCGCGCCGCGCGGCCGTTTCCGAACCTGTCTCCCAAACGATATGAACACTCCCGCTCCTACCGGTTTCCGTTGCGGCATGATCGCGATCGTGGGCCGCCCGAACGTCGGCAAGTCGACGTTGATGAACGCACTCGTCGGCCAGAAGATCAGCATCACGTCGCGCAAGGCGCAGACGACCCGTCACCGCATCACCGGCATCAACACGTTCGACGACGCGCAATTCGTGTTCGTCGACACGCCCGGCTTCCAGACCCGTCACAGCACCGCGCTGAACCGTTCGCTGAACCGCGCGGTCACGTCGACGCTGACGTCGGTCGACGTGATCCTGTTCGTGATCGAGGCCGGCCGCTTCGGGCCCGACGACCAGAAGGTGCTCGACCTGATCCCGCCCGGCATGCCGACGCTGCTGATCGCGAACAAGATCGACCGCGTGAACGACAAGGCCACGCTGTTCCCGTTCATGCAGAAGGTGAGCGGGCTGCGCGAGTTCACCGAGCTCGTGCCGCTGTCCGCGCAGAAGCCGGAAGACATCAAGCGCCTGCTGGACACGATCAAGCCGTACCTGCCGGAAGGCGAGCCGATCTACGGCGAGGACGAACTGACCGACCGCAGCTCGCGCTTTCTCGCGGCCGAAATCCTGCGCGAGAAGGTATTCCGCTGGACCGGCGACGAGCTGCCGTACACGAGCACCGTGCTGATCGACAAGTTCGAGGAGGAGGGCCGCCTGAAGCGCATCTTCGCGACGATCCTCGTCGAGCGCGATTCGCACAAGGCGATGGTGATCGGCAAGAAGGGCGAGAAACTCAAGCAGATCAGCACCGAGGCGCGGATGGACATGGAAAAGCTGTTCGACGGCCCCGTGTACCTCGAGACCTTCGTGAAGGTGAAGAGCGGCTGGGCCGACAACGAGGCGGGGCTGCGCGCCTATGGGTACGAATGACGCGCTGACGTCGACTGAAGACGCGGTGACGGCCGGCGCGAACGACGCGCCGCTGCCGGCACCGCCTGAACCGCCGCGCAAAGCGCGGCGCGCGACGTCTCGCACGTCCGATTTCCGCGTCGCCGAGCAGCCGGCGTTCGTGCTGCACAGCTACCCGTATCGGGAAACGAGCCTGATCGTCGACGTGCTGACGCGTGATTATGGCCGGCTCGCGCTCGTCGCGAAGGGCGCGAAGCGCCCGCACTCCGCGTTGCGCGGCGTATTGCAGACCTTCCAGCCGCTACTGCTGTCGTGGTCCGGCAAATCCGAGGTGCGCACGCTGACGGGCGCCGAGTGGGTCGGCGGGATGCTGCCGCTCGGCGGCGACGGACTGTTGTGCGGTTTCTACGCGAACGAGTTGCTCGTGAAATTCTGCGCGCGCGAGGATCCGCAGCCGCCGCTGTTCAATCATTACGTGCTGACGCTCACGCGTCTCGCGCACGGCGAGCCCGCCGTGCAGGTGCTGCGCTCGTTCGAGCGCGTGCTGCTGCGCGAGACCGGCTATGCGATGGCGCTGAACCGCACGGTCGCGCGTCGCGCGGTCGAACCCGAGCGCCGCTACGTGTTCGATCCGGAGCGCGGCGTGCGCAATGCGGACGACGACGTGCCGTCGCACTGGCCGGTCATCACCGGGCAGACGTTGCTCGACATGGAGCAGGACGATTACCATCGAGCCCAGACGGTCGCGCAGAGCAAGACGCTGATGCGCTTCCTGCTGAACACCTATCTCGGCGGCACGCCGCTCGCCACGCGTCAGATCCTGATCGACCTGCAAAACCTATGAGCTTCTTCCTGACCACGCCCACCGCCATCGACCTTGGCGTGAACATCGACCACGTCGCGACGCTGCGCAATGCGCGCGGCACGCGCTATCCCGATCCGATCCGCGCGGCGCTCGCCGCCGAAGAGGCCGGTGCGGACGCGATCACGCTGCATTTGCGCGAGGATCGTCGTCACATCGTCGACGCCGACGTGCGCGAACTGCGCCCGCTGCTGAAGACGCGCATGAATCTCGAATGCGCGGTGACGGCCGAGATGCTCGACATCGCGTGCGAAGTGCGTCCGCACGACGCGTGCCTCGTGCCGGAGAAGCGCGCGGAACTGACGACCGAAGGCGGTCTCGACGTGGCCGGCCACTTCGAGGCCGTGCGCGCGGCGTGCAAGCAGCTCGCCGACGTGGGCGTGCGCGTGTCGCTGTTCATCGACCCGGACGACACGCAGATCCGCGCCGCGCACGAAGCCGGCGCGCCGGTGATCGAGCTGCATACGGGCCGCTACGCCGAAGCGCACGACGAAGCGGAGCAGCAGCGCGAATATGAGCGTATCGTCGCGGGCGTGCAGGCCGGCGCGCGGCTGGGCCTGAAGGTCAATGCGGGCCACGGGTTGCACTACACGAACGTGCAGCAGATCGCCGCGATCGACGGCATCGTCGAACTGAACATCGGCCACGCGATCGTCGCGCACGCGATCTTCGCGGGCTGGGACAACGCGGTGCGCGAGATGAAGGCGATCATGGTCGCCGCACGCGTCGCCGCGCTGCACGGCGGCGCACGCTGACGATGCGAGGCTGCCGCGCCCCGCACGGCGTGTGCGACGCGCCTGCCCCGGCCTTGCCGGGCCACTCCGGCGGAGGCTGACATGGCGATCTACGGCATCGGTACCGACATCGCGCAGGTGAGCCGCGTCGCGGCCGTGCTCGAACGCACGGGCGGCCGGTTTGCCGAGAAGGTGCTCGGCCCCGACGAACTGCGCGTGTTCCATGCGCGGCGCGCACGCTCCGAGGCGCGCGGCATCGCGTTTCTCGCGACGCGTTTTTCCGCGAAGGAAGCGTTCTCGAAGGCAATCGGGCTCGGCATGCACTGGCCGATGACGTGGCGCGCGCTGCAGACGCTCAACCATCCGAGCGGCGAGCCGTACGTGGTCGCATCGGGCGAGCTGGCCGACTGGCTGGCCGCGCGTGGCATCACGGCGCGCGTGACGGTCAGCGACGAACGCGACTACGCGGTGTCGTTCGTGGTCGCCGAGACGGACGCCAAAACGGACGCCAAAACGGACGCTGAAACGGCCGCCGCGCGTGCCCCTGCACCTGTTTCCCGAACCTCCTCCTGACGGAATTCCCGATCTGATGAAAACGACTCCCGGCCCGGTCATGCTCGACGTCGTCGGCACGACCCTGTCGCGCGACGACGCGCGGCGCCTCGCGCATCCGAATACCGGCGGCGTGATCCTGTTCGCGCGGCACTTCCAGAATCGTGCGCAACTGACCGCGCTGACCGACGCGATCCGCGCGGTGCGCGAAGACATCCTGATCGCCGTCGATCACGAGGGCGGGCGCGTGCAGCGGTTCCGCACCGACGGCTTCACGGTGCTGCCCGCGATGCGCCGCCTCGGCGAACTGTGGGATCGCGACGTGCTGCTCGCGACGAAGGTCGCGACCGCCGTTGGCTACATCCTCGCTGCCGAATTGCGCGCGTGCGGGATCGACATGAGCTTCACGCCCGTGCTCGACCTCGACTACGGGCACTCGAAGGTGATCGGCGATCGTGCGTTCCATCGCGATCCGCGCGTCGTCACGCTGCTCGCGAAGAGCCTGAACCACGGGCTGTCGCTCGCCGGCATGGCGAACTGCGGCAAGCATTTTCCCGGGCACGGTTTCGCGGAGGCCGATTCGCACGTCGCGCTGCCGACCGACGACCGCCCGCTCGATGCGATCATCGAGCAGGACGTCGCGCCGTACGACTGGCTCGGGTTGTCGCTTGCCGCGGTGATTCCGGCGCACGTGATCTACACGCAGGTCGACAAGCGGCCGGCCGGATTCTCGCGCGTGTGGTTGCAGGACATCCTGCGCGGCAAGCTCGGCTTCACGGGCGCGATCTTCAGCGACGACCTGTCGATGGAGGCTGCCCGCGAAGGCGGCACGCTCACGCAGGCGGCCGACGCCGCGCTCGCCGCCGGTTGCGACATGGTGCTCGTGTGTAACCAGCCGGACGCGGCCGAAGTCGTGCTGAACGGATTGAAGGCGCGGGCTTCGGCCGAATCGGTGCGGCGCATCAAGCGGATGCGCGCGCACGGCAAGGCGCTCAAATGGGACAAGCTGATCGCGCAGCCCGAGTATCTGCGGGCGCAGGCGCTGCTGAAGAGCGCGCTGGCGTAAGCGGACAGGGATGGCGCGCAGCGCCGTTCCGGTCGCCGGAATGAATTTGAACGCAACTAACGGTCAGATCCGACCAGCGCCCGTATTCAGGCGCCCGCCGCTCAGTTCACCTTCATGCGCTGCAACTTGTTGTACAGCGTCTTCGGGCTGATGCCGAGCAGCGTCGCCGCACGGTGGCGCGTCCCGCCGACCGCGTCGAGCGTCGCGCGGATCAGCAGATCCTCGACGTCCGACAGCGGCGTGCCGACCTTGATCTGCACGCTGCTGCCGTTCAGCGCGGCGCCGGCGGAGAAGCTGGCCTCGCCGGCACGCAGCGTCTCGATGAAGTCGCCCGATGCGTCGTACGCGAAACGCACGCGTTCCTGCAGTTCGCGCACGTTGCCCGGCCATTCGTACGACAGACAATCGCGCACGAAGCCTGGCGCCGCGCGCTTGTCGGTCGTGCTGCGGCCGGTCGCGCGCGCTTCGCGGTTCAGTTCGTCGATCTGCGCGTCCGCGATCGCGAGCGCATCGCCGTCGCGCTCGCGCAGCGGCGGCATCGTGATCGACGCCGCGTCGAGACGCAGCCACAGATCCTCGCGCAGCGTGCCGTTCGCCACCGCTTCGCGCGCCGGACGGCGCGTGGCCGCGATCAGCCGGAAATCGCTGGTGATCGAACTCGTGCCGCCGATCCGCATGAAGTTCTGCGAATCGAGCGCGTGCAGCAGCGCTTCCTGGAGCACGAGCGGCAATGCGGTGATTTCGTCGAGGAACAGCGTGCCGCCGCCGGCCTGCTCGAACAGGCCCGATTCGCGGCGTTCGGCGCCGTCGAACGCGCCGCGTTCATGGCCGAACAGCACGCTGTCGAGCGACGCGCCGTGCCGGCCGGCCTGCGCGAGCATCCGGCAGTCGAACGAGACGAACGGCCCCTTGCGGCGCCGGCTCAGTTCGTGCAGCGTGCGCGCGGCCAGCTTCTTGCCGGTGCCGGCTTCGCCCGAGAACAGCACGGCCGTTTCGGTGCGGGCGTTGTGCTCGATCATGTCGTACACGTGCTGCATCGCGTCGCTGCGACCGACGAGCGCGCCGAAGCGGCCGAGATGGCGCAGCGACGCACGCAGCGACTGCACTTCGTCGATCAGTTCGTACGGGCGGGGAATCCGCGCGAGCAGGCTGCGCAGACGCGGGATGTTGATCGGCTTGAGCAGGTAGTCCCAGATGCCGTGACGCAGGCCCTCGATGGCGCTCTCGACCGTCGCGTTGCCGGTCAGCACGATTACGGGCAGCGAGCCGTTCGGCTGTTGCTGCGGCAGGTGCTGGAGCAGGTCGAACCCGCTGCCGTCCGGCAGGTTCAGGTCGACGAGCACGACGTCGGGAATCGAGCGGCCGAGCGCCGTGCGCGCTTCGGCGAGCGACGTGGCCGTGTCGACCGAGAAGCCGTCTGCGGCGAGCAGCGCGGTGAGGCCTGACAGGCTGTTGGGATCGTCTTCGACAATCAGGGCGTGTGGCATGGTGGACGCGAGTCGAGTCAAGAGAGGCGGGCTGTCGGCCAGCGGACCGCAGCCGCATGTCGGATTAAAGACTGATTTTATGCCCCACCGAACGCGTCACGCGCATTATTTCTCCGGCGCTATAAAACAGTTACCGATGATACAAATTGAATATCTTTACCGGTGGCTTTTGTGCTGCTTCCGGCGCCGAGTTGTGGCAGCTGTTGACGCCAGACAAACAAAAAGCGCCCCGAAGGGCGCTTTGTTCGATGCGGGTATCGCCGACGATTACGCGCGGCTGCGGTATTCGTTCGTGCGCGTATCGATTTCGATCTTGTCGCCGGTGTTGCAGAACAGCGGCACTTGCAGTTCGAAGCCGGTCGCCAGCTTCGCGTTCTTCAGCACCTTGCCCGACGACGTGTCGCCCTTCACGGCCGGTTCCGTGTAGGTGATTTCGCGAACGAGGATCGTCGGCAGTTCGACCGAGATCGCCTTCTCGTTGTAGAACACGACTTCGCAAGCCATGCCGTCTT
This sequence comes from Burkholderia sp. AcTa6-5, assembly GCF_017815075.1. Taxonomy (NCBI): domain Bacteria; kingdom Pseudomonadati; phylum Pseudomonadota; class Betaproteobacteria; order Burkholderiales; family Burkholderiaceae; genus Burkholderia; species Burkholderia sp. AcTa6-5. The sequence continues at coordinate 74,122 of NZ_JAGIQE010000023.1, forward strand.
CGAGGTAGTTCAGCGCTTCGCCCATCATTTCGGCTTCGACTTCGTACTGGTTGTAGTCGGCGTCCATGAACACGTACATCGGGTCGGCGAAGTACGAGTACGTCACTTCCTTGCGGTCGAGCACGACGACGTCGAACTTGTCGTCAGCCTTGTAGACCGATTCCTGACCTGCGTTCGTCAGCAGGTTCTTCATCTTCATCTTGACGACGGCCGAGTTACGGCCCGACTTGTTGTATTCCGCCTTTGCGATGACCCATGCTTCGCTGCCGATCTGCACGACGTTGCCTACGCGGAGTTCCTGTGCGGTCTTCATAAAAACTGTCCTGATCCAATCAAATAAATAGGTGCCTGAGCGTTGCGCAACGGCTGACGGCGCAAGCGGCGGGGCGTTCCGGGGGGCGCCAAGCGCCCAAACGCGAGCGCTTGCGTGGTCAGCCGTCGGATAACCGCTTATTTTAACTGAGATTTTGCGTATTCCGCCAGCTTTCCCGCGAGATCGCCGACGGCCGAGAGCGCGTCGGCCCAGCGGCGTGCATTGGCGTGCAGCGCGGCGCGATGTTGCCAGAAATCGGCCCAGTCGGGCGTGCCGGCGCCGTTCCATGCATGCCAGAACCGTTCGAGCGCCACGCGCGGCGCATCGGCGAGGCCGGCCGACAGGTGCGCGAGTGCGGCGTCGAGCTTGGGCAGGTGCACGTCGTCGGCCTGCGGGTAGATGTGCCACACGAACGGCTTGCGCGCCCATTGCGCGCGCACGAACGAATCCTCGCCGCGCACGAAATTGAGATCGGCGACCCACAGCAGCGGGTCGTAGTCGGCCTGCGGCACGAACGCGAGGCCATGGGCGCTCAGGTTGCCGCTGTGCACGTGGGCGCCCGCCTCGAACGCTTCGACCCCGAAAAACCGCGCGACGGCGGGCGACAGCCGCCCGACCGGCACGAGCGCAACGACCGTCGACGGACCGTCGCGCCACTGCGCGAGCAGTGCGTCGACGGCCGGATTCTCGTAGGCGAACAGGCTGACGACCGTCGTGCCGGGCGCCGGCGGCGGGCCGCCGGTCGCGCGCTGCCACCACGCGGCGCGCGCTGACGGATCGGCGTCGAAGGCCGCGCGGCGCGTGTCGAGGTCGCGCTCCTTCGGCACGCCGCCGGTCCCGGCCGACAGGCCCGGGAAGAAGAACGTCTTCAGCAGCGGGTAGCGCGGATGCGGCGACGGCCGCAAATGGAAATCGGCGACCCAGTCCTCGGCGCTCAGGTACTCGAGGTTGATCCACACGGGGCGCCGCGCGCGCCGCGCCATCGCCGCGAGATACGGGCCGGGCAGTTCGCACGCGAATGCCTCGATCACGACATCGGCGATGTCCAGCGCGTCGCCGACTTCCGCGTGCCAGTGCTCGATCACGATCGCATCGACCGTTTGCCGCCCCGCGTCGGGATCGACTTCGGGCAGCAGGCGCGCGAACGTGTGCAGGTCGTCGACGAACAGCCGAACCTGCCAGCCGTGCTCGTGCGCGAGCTGGCGCGCGACGCGCCAGCACACGCCGATGTCGCCGAAATTGTCGATCACCGTGCAGAAGAGGTCGCAGGCGATCGGTTCGCCCGGCGCGAGCGGGACGGCGGAGAGGGGGGCAGCGGCGGGGTGTGGCATCGAAGCGGGCGGGTGAATGCTCTAAACTGGCGATTCTAATAGACCCGTTCCGCGTTACAAGGCGCCCGGATCACGCATGACATCCCCAGAAGCCTCCGATACTCCGTTCGAACCGAAGAAGATCCTTGCGCAGTTGCCGCATATGCCGGGCGTCTATCGCTATTACGACACGGCGGGCGCCGTGCTCTACGTCGGCAAGGCGCGCGACCTGAAAAAGCGCGTGTCGAGCTATTTCACGAAGACGCAACTGTCGCCGCGCATCGCGATGATGGTCACGCGCATCGCGCGCATCGAAACGACGGTCACGCGCTCGGAAGCCGAAGCGCTGCTGCTCGAGAACAACCTGATCAAGGCGCTCGCGCCGCGTTACAACATCCTGTTTCGCGACGACAAGTCGTATCCGTACCTGAAGCTCACCGCGCACCGTTTTCCGCGGATGGCGTACTACCGCGGCTCGGTCGACAAGCAGAACCAGTACTTCGGGCCGTTCCCGAGCGCATGGGCCGTGCGCGAGAGCATCCAGATCCTGCAGCGCGTGTTCCAGTTGCGCACCTGCGAGGATTCCGTCTTCAACAACCGCACGCGGCCGTGCCTGCTGCATCAGATCGGGCGTTGCACGGCGCCGTGCGTCGGCGCGATCTCCGGCGAGGATTACGCGGTCGACGTGTCGAACGCCGCGCGGTTCCTGCTCGGCCGGCAGTCCGAAGTGATGAAGGAACTCGAGCAGAAGATGCACGCGTTCGCGGCCGAGCTGAAATTCGAGCAGGCGGCGGCCGTGCGCAACCAGATGAGCTCGCTCGCGACGGTGCTGCACCAGCAGGCGATCGAGGTCGGCAGCGACAGCGACGTCGACATCCTGGCCGTCGTCGCGCTGGGCGGACGCGTGTGCGTGAACCTCGCGATGGTGCGCGGCGGCCGGCACCTCGGCGACAAGGCATATTTCCCGACGCATGTCGAAAGCGCACTGACGCTCGCCGAGGGCGGTCTCGGCGAAGAGGCCGAACCGGTGGATGCGGTCGGTGCGACGGTCGGCTCGACGGTCGATGCGGTGCCCGATCAGGCTGCGGAAGAGGCCGGCGGCGCGCGCGGCGCGGCCGCAGCGTCGGTCGAGGCCGAGGTGCTCGATGCGTTCATCGCGCAACACTATCTCGGCAACCGCGTGCCGCCCGTGCTCGTCGTCAGCCATGCGCCGGCGAGCCGCGACCTGCTGGAGCTGCTGTCCGAGCAGGCCGGCTACAAGGTGTCGCTGGTGCGGCAGCCGCAGGGACAGCGGCGCGCGTGGCTGTCGATGGCCGAGCAGAACGCGCGGCTCGCGCTCGCGCGGCTGCTGTCCGAGCAGGGCTCGCAACAGGCGCGCACACGTGCGCTGGCGGACACGCTCAGCTACGACAGCGACGATCTGGCGACGCTGCGGATCGAATGCTTCGACATCAGCCATACGATGGGCGAGGCGACGCAGGCGTCGTGCGTCGTCTATCACCATCACAAGATGCAGTCGAGCGAATACCGCCGCTACAACATCACGGGCATCACGCCGGGCGACGATTACGCGGCGATGCGGCAGGTGCTCACGCGCCGCTACGAGAAGATGGTCGAGCAGGCCGCGCAGGCGGCGGCCGCCGACGAAGCGGCCGGCATCGACGGCGAATCGACGCGCGAGGCCGAAGCGTCGAGCCTGCTGCCGAACATCGTGCTGATCGACGGTGGCAAGGGTCAGGTCGAGATCGCGCGGCAGGTGTTCACCGAGCTCGGCCTCGACACGTCGATGCTGGTCGGCGTCGCGAAAGGCGAGGGGCGCAAGGTCGGCCTCGAGACGCTCGTGTTCGCGGACGGCCGCGCGCCGCTCGAACTCGGCAAGGAGAGCGCCGCGCTGATGCTCGTCGCGCAGATCCGCGACGAGGCGCACCGCTTCGCGATCACCGGCATGCGGGCGAAGCGGGCGAAGGCGCGCCAGACGTCGCGGCTCGAGGAGCTCGAAGGCGTCGGCGCGAAGCGCCGGCAGCGGCTGCTCGCGCGCTTCGGCGGGCTGCGCGGCGTGGTGGCCGCGAGTGTCGAGGAACTGGCGAGCGTCGAAGGCATTTCGCGCGCGCTCGCCGAGCAGATCTACAAGCAGCTTCACTGACGCGGCCGTGCGGCCGGCGGCGTTGCCAGCGTTCTTGTGGCAGGCCGGTCGACACGGCACAATTGCGAATCCTTTACTGTCCCGCATGCCATGCCGTTCAATTTCCCGATTTTCCTGACGTGGGTACGGATCGTGCTGATTCCGCTCGTCGTCGGCGTGTTCTATCTGCCGGACACGGTGATGGGCGGCGCGCACCGCAATCTCGCGGCGGCGGCGATCTTCATCCTCGCCGCGCTGACCGACTGGTTCGACGGCTTCCTCGCGCGCAAGTGGAACCAGACGTCGTCGTTCGGCGCGTTTCTCGACCCGGTGGCGGACAAGCTGATGGTCACGGCCGCGCTGCTGATCCTCGTGCAGATTTCGCGGGTCGACGCGGCGATCGCGCTCGTGATCGTCGGTCGCGAGATCGCGATTTCGGCGCTGCGCGAATGGATGGCGCAGATCGGCGCGTCGAAGAGCGTCGCGGTGAACCAGCTCGGCAAGTTCAAGACCGCGTGCCAGATGGTCGCGATTCCGATGCTGCTGTTCTATGGGCCGCTGCCGCTCGGCATCGTGACGATCGATACGCGCGTGTGGGGCGAGTGGCTGATGTACCTGGCCGCGGTGCTGACCATCTGGTCGATGCTGTACTACATGAAGCTCGCATGGCCGCAGATTCGCGAGCGCGGCGGCGCGTGACCTGCTGCGCCGGTTCGGCAGCGGTTTTTGTAAAAAGGGCTGGAAAAGCCCTTGACACACGAATGTGCCTTCGACATAATCTCGCTTCTCCGCTGCACGACGAATTAAGTGTGTGACGGGGAAGCAGTAGCGCAGCAATACGCGGGAGTAGCTCAGTTGGTAGAGCGCAACCTTGCCAAGGTTGAGGTCGCGAGTTCGAGACTCGTCTCCCGCTCCAGATTTTTCTGGCAGCGTGTTGGTCGGCGAAGCGCTGCAGGTGCAGGACAATGCGGGAGTAGCTCAGTTGGTAGAGCGCAACCTTGCCAAGGTTGAGGTCGCGAGTTCGAGACTCGTCTCCCGCTCCAGATTTTTCTGGCAGCGTGTTGGTCGGCGAAGCGCTGCAGGTGCAGGACAATGCGGGAGTAGCTCAGTTGGTAGAGCGCAACCTTGCCAAGGTTGAGGTCGCGAGTTCGAGACTCGTCTCCCGCTCCAGTAATGGGGAAGCCACGCTTCCCTTTTTATTTGATGGACTTCCGGTCCTCGAATAAAAATCTGCCGCTTGCCTCACGGCATCCGGACAGTCCGCTTTTGGCGCGATAGCAAAGCGGTTATGCAGCGGCCTGCAAAGCCGTTTAGGCCGGTTCGACTCCGGCTCGCGCCTCCAGGTAGAACGAGATAAAGCCCTGATTCGTCAGGGCTTTTCTTTTTTCTGCGGCGCTTTCATTCTCGTAAGTAAATCACCCGGAGCAATACAAAGCCGCCTCGAACCACTCAAGAGGCACGCGTAACCACGCCTGCAGGCGAAGCATCGGCTCGGGCATGGTCAGGAACGGGCACCGTTCCTCACCGCATCGGGTTTCAGGGTTACTGGGCGGACGTAGCGACACCAGTCGTCGCGTTACCCGAGCCGACGTCGGGACGACCAGGATGCGATCAGCGTCGCTCCACACGCGGTTTTCATGCCATCGATGGCGATTTTTCGGCCGTCGAACGTGTGAGGGTAATACCGCCCCGTGGCCGCAGGATCGGAACGAGGGCTTCGTACTGCGGGGAGGAGTGGTGCTTGCGGCCGCCGCCGGTAATGGGCTTTCCATCAATGGTGGCGGTCGCGCCGCCCTCCGGCTTCGGGCGCACATGCAGAGTTCCGGCACGAAGGGCTGTTCGAGCGTCATTTCTTGAAGGTGGCTGCGCTCCAGCCGCCGCGCAACTCGTCCAACCCGTTTGGAAGGTCTTTCTATGGCAGGGCCCGACCGTGCGGCCGTAATATCGGAAGACACTAAAAAACCCCTGCCACAACGAGGGAAGTGGCAGGGGGCTGCGAGCGCACCGTTTAGGCACGAGATAAAGATGCGCCACAAATATAAAAGCAGTCGTTGGGATGTTAAATAACTACGCCATTCTTCCTGCTATTGCATCGTCCGGGCAGGCATTGTGATTTTGAGGGACGATTGACCGTCGATCTCGTCGCGATGGATTGCTACGTGTCAATCGACATAGGCGGTATCGACAGAAAATCTCCGAATAACCAGGGCGGTTCACAGGAAAATTCCTTTGCCGACGGGTTCGGTCCGGCAAAAATGTCGGCATCGTCGAAATTCGTGCAATCACGTCTGAAGTCGTCCCTCAATACCAAGGCCCGTCAATCGTTTACGTTCTCACAGCTCTTCGGGCCGTCGCCCCAGCTCTTTCCTCCACCGTTCGTGCACTGGCGCTTGGTATATTGCTCGGGCAATTGACCTTTCGGCAGTTTTCCGTCGGCAGGGCAATTGTGATGGTAATAGCAAAAGGATTTTTCGGCGGCGCCGGCTTCTCCGTTGAATACAAGGCAGGCCATCAAGGTCGGAAAGAGAATCTTGGCAATGGTTCGCATATCAATTGTCCACATCGGAAAATTTTGTGTAACAAGACAGGCGCCGTAACGGCGCCTGTCCCTCGCATGACAAGAGCACGTAGCCGTTTAGTTGCCGTACTCGAGCAAAATCCCTGATCGCGTCGGTTGCGCAGCAATGATTCTGTCCACCACACTATTTTCGACGGCCACTTGCTGGCCATATGTGACGTTGAGCTTGATCGTGTTGCCGTCCATGTATGCATTGACGGTTGCGAGGTTCTGCCCGCTGGGATAAGACAGCTGTAGCGGACCCACGACGACGTTGCTCGAGATCACTTCGCCGAGGACGAGTGAATTGAACAAGCCGACCCAATAAGTCGGTGTCACCTGGAACTGAGCCGATGCGCCGCTGACCACGCCCTTCTTGAACACGGATCCCTGACCGCTCATGCCGATACCAAGGTTCGCGAGATTGGTCGACTTGTTGTTGATCAGGACGGAATCCGGAGGTACGGAACCGGACCCCGGCACCAATTGCTGGACGTTGTCTTTAAAAATGCAGTCCCATGACGTCCCCAATTCCGTCGTCAGCGTCTGACTGGCTTTGTAGACTCCGATGCCGCCAATCTGCTGGTAATTGGCAATGGCGACGTTATAGAAAATATCCCACGTCACACCGCTGGCGCCACTTTGAGGAACGGTCGTTTGCTTCCACGACACGCTTTCCAATCCAATGGAACTCGGCAGGGTCTGATATACAGCCATGGTCCAGGTTTGCTTGGTGTCGTTGTTGAAGTCGACATAATAGGAAGTCATTTTCGGTCTCCACGATGAAAGATGGATTTGGTGTTTCGCCACACTCGGTTCATGGATGGCTTGATTTTTTACATAAACGCCTCCGCAATCTGCGATTGACGATCCGATACTCTTTGGCAGGCAAAATTCACGGCATCTGCGATTCGGGCTGTATATTTTCGGCAATGTTCAGCGTTCGCGCCCAGAAAATGTTTTTTCGTCGGCAATAGGTCTTTCTGCCCTGTCTGCGGCCGCCAGGGGTCCTGGTGAAATTTCCCGATAATTTTAAAAAAATGGTGCCGTAATGATTTTCATGTGGCAAGCAATAATCAGATCTGTGGATCCCCGTCAGATCATATTAGGAAATTTCCTTAAATAAGGTGTGACAAGCTATCTATCGTTTACCCGTAGCAATTGATTTGATGATTTTATATCCAATTAAATTGAATGTTTCTCCATTGGAAATGAAGATTATTTTTGTCAGCACTGGGCGTTGTAGTTTCGGCTTCGAATTCAGGTGCAGATCACGATATCTGCATCAGACGTGCTTGCGTGACCGATCTCTATTGCGCATTTAAAGACGGTTGCCGCAGTAAATGCTAGCCGTCGCATCTTGCGTCGATTATATTTCCACGTAAAAGAAGGCGGCATTCAAGGTGAATGCCTGATCAATAAAAATACGGCTGCCGTTGCCGCTCTGCTGAAAATTGCCCGTGCCGCTCGCGCGTCGTTACATAGTGGGTCGAGAGACTGGTCGGAAGAGAGCGTCCGGTGGCAAAACGATGCGGGTGAGGTGGGGTAAGTCTTGGCGTCGATTTATGCGCCGGCCGCAAAGTAATTACCCATCCACCGGCTGCTCCGGCGTCTCGAGCTTCAGTTGATAGAACGCCGCATCGAGCCAACGGCCGAATTTGAATCCGGCCTCCGCGATCGTGCCCGCGTGCTCGAACCCCAGTTTCGTATGCAGTGCGATGCTGCCGGCGTTGGCCGCGTCGATGCAGCCGACCAGCACGTGGACCTGCGCTTCGCGCGCACGCCGGACCACTTCGCGCAGCAGCAGTTCGCCGAGCCCGCGACCGCGCTGATCGTTGCGCACGTAGACGCTGTGCTCGACCGTGTACTTGAACGCCGGAAACGCGCGGAACGTACCCCAGCTCGCGAAGCCGAGCAGCGTGCCCGCCGCGTCGACGGCGCCGATGATCGGAAAGCCGCCCGCGCGCTTCGTCGCGAACCACGTGATCATCGCTTCCGGCGGGCGCGGCCGGTAGTCGTACAGCGCGGTCGAGTTCACGATCGCGTCGTTCAGGATCTCGAGAATGGCCGCCGCGTGTTCGGCCTCGCTGCAATCGATCAGGCGCACGTCGTCGCGCTGTGTCGGGGAATTCATACGTTTCCTTCCTGTTTGGCTAAACCGGTTGCACACACGGCGCGCGCATTACGCGCCGCGCATGCCGGCGGCGGATGCATCGCAAATCGCGACGATATAGCGCGCCGCATGCGGCGACGGATTGCTGAAGATCAGCGGCTGGTCGAGCCGCATCGCCAGGCAGTCGCCTTCGCGAAGTTCGTGAAGCGTATCGCCGAACGTGACGTCGACGCGGCCGCTGATGATCCACACCTGCTGATGCAGCGCGCTTTCGCGCCCGCCGCTGTCGTACGCGACGCGCGCGGCGGGCGGGAAATCGACCTCGACGAGCTGGATCGGCGACGGCCAGCCGGCCGGCGACAGGTTGCGTCGCACATAGCCGGACGCCGGATCGCGCCATTCGGCCTGCTGCGCGCGCCGTGCGAGCGGCTGGGCGGGCGCGTCGTCCCGGTCGCCGCCGAACAGCCCGGCCAGCGACACGCCGAGGCCGGCCGCGAGCTTGTCGAGCACGACGGCCGTCGGGCTGGCCGCCGCGCGTTCGATGAGCGAGATCATCGAACGGCTGACGCCGGAACGCGCGGCCAGCGCGTCGAGTGTGTAGCCTCGGACGGTGCGCAGGTCGCGCACGCGCCGGGCAATGCGCTCGTTGATGCCGGTATCGTCGGCCGCGGTGATCGTTGATTCTTTCATGATGGATTGATTTTCCAGCAAACTGGAATTTGATGTCAACGGCATTTCCGGCCGCAGGGCGGCGGGAGGCGGGCGCGAACGGCTTGCTCGGTCGTCGTGCACGGCGTAATATACAAAACAGCTACGTTTCGTTTAATTGGGGATATATGGGCATCATCAAGATTTCCGAGCACATGCATGAACGGCTGCGCTCGACGAGCACGGCGCTGAGCCGTTCGATCAATGCACAGGCCGAACACTGGCTGCGCGTCGGGATGCTGGCGGAACTCAATCCGGCGCTCTCCTACGGCGACATCTGCAAGATGTTGATCGAGGCCGAGGCGCGGGGCGGCGACGTGGGGCCGGCCGAGACGGTCGCGCAGAGCATCGAGCAGGTGGCGTAATGGCGAAACGCGAAATTCCGATCCGCGGTGCCGCGGAAATCGCCAAGTCGCGCGAAGCCGCGAAGCTCGCGTCGCAGGTGCTGACGATGATCACCGAGCACGTGAAGCCGGGCGTCACCACCGACGAGCTCGACGCGCGCTGCCGCGAATACATCGTCGACGAACTGGGCGCGATCCCCGCGAACATCGGCTACCACGGCTATCCGAAGACGCTGTGCACGTCGGTCAATCACGTGGTCTGTCACGGCATTCCGACGTCGCGGCCGATGCGTGACGGCGATATCGTGAACCTCGACATCGCGGTGATCAAGGACGGCTGGTTCGGCGATACGAGCCGCATGTATTTCGTCGGCGAACCGAACGAACTCGCGCGGCGGCTCGTCGCGTCGACCTACGAGGCGATGCATGCCGGCATCCGCGCGGTGCGTCCCGGCGCGACGCTCGGCGACGTCGGCTATGCGATCCAGCAGGTCGCCCATCGCGAAGGATTCAGCGTGGTGCGCGAGTATTGCGGACACGGGATCGGCGACGTCTATCACGACGAGCCGCAGGTGCTGCATTACGGTCGCCCGGGCACCGGCCTGCCGCTGCGGCCGGGGATGATCTTCACGATCGAGCCGATGCTGAACGCGGGCAAGCGCGACACGCGCATGCTGGCCGACGGCTGGACCGTCGTCACGGCGGACCATTCGCTGTCCGCGCAGTGGGAGCACATGGTCGTGGTGACGGAAACGGGCTTCGAGGTGTTGACCGAGGACGCGAAGCCGCAGGGGTTCGCCGCGCTTTCGGGCACGCACGCAGCCTGACGCCGGTCGTGCGCCGCAGACGGCGGCGCGGCATTGCAATGAAACGGGCCCCTTCGCGGGGCCCGTGTCGTTCGGCGGCCAGCGCCGCGGCGCCGCGGCGCCGCGACGCCTAACCGCGCGCCTTCTGCCACGCGTGTTCGACGAACACGCGGCACAGCGCTTCCATCCCTTGGCGGTCTTCGTCGTCGAAGCGCGCGGCGACCGGGCTGTCGACGTCCCATACGCCGATCAGCGTGCCGTCGGCGGCCACCAGCGGCACGACGATTTCCGATTCCGACGCCGCATCGCACGCGATATGGCCCGGGAAGTCGTGCACGTCGCGCACGACCTGCGTCTCGCGCGTTTGCGCGGCCGTGCCGCACACGCCCTTGCCGAGCGCGATCCGCACGCACGCGGGCTTGCCCTGGAACGGCCCGACCACGAGCTCGGTGCCGTCGAAGAAGTAGAAGCCCGCCCAGTTCAGGCGATCGAGCGAGTGATACACGAGCGCGGAGAAATTCGCGGCGTTCGCGGTCAGGTCGCGTTCGGATTCGACGAGCGCGCGTGCCTGCTCGACGAGCGTCGCGTATTGATCGGCCTTGGAGGCGGTAGGGTCGTTGGACAGCGTGAACATGGCGGGAAAGCGATAGGGGTTGTGAAAATGCGCATTGCGCGTACCGCAGTCTACGGCACGCGCGCGCGGTCTGCAGCGCACGGTTGTGCGTGATGCGGCGCGTTCAGTCGGGTTCGAGTTCGGCGAACCGCTCGGCCAGGAAATCGAGCAACGCCCGCACCGCGGGCAGCAGCCCGCGGCGCGACGCGAACACCGCGTGCACGATTTCGCGGCGCGGCGCCCAGTCGGGCAGCACGGTGACCAGTTCACCGCGCGACACCTCGTCGCGCACCATCATCGTCGGCAACTGCACGACGCCGACGCCCGCGGCGGCCGCCGCGCGCAGCGCGAGCATGCCGCCCGTCACGAAGCGCGGCTGGTGATGGATTTCCGCGTGCGCGCCGTCGGGCCCGCGCAGCCGCCACACGTGCGTGGACTGCGGCACGCCGTGATCGAGGCTCGGCAGGCGCGTCAGATCGGCGGGAACGGCCGGTACGCCATGCTCGCGCAGCAGCGCGGGGCTCGCGACGAGGCACTGGCCGCGCTCGGCGAGCACGCGCAGCGCGAGATCGCTGTCCTCGAGCGGCGGCGGCCGCACGCGGATCGCGACGTCGATCCCTTCGCCGACCACGTCGACGCGCCGGTTGGTGGCTTCCAGGTGAATCTCGACGCGCGGGCACGCGGCCATGAACGCGGCGATCATCGTGCCGACCAGCGAATCGAGCAGCACGATCGGGCAACTGACGCGCACGATGCCGCGCGGCTCCTCGTGCAGCAGCGCGATCGCCTCGTCGGCGGCATCGGCCTCGACGAGCATCGCGCGGCAATGCGCGTAATAGGTCTGCCCGACGTCGGTGACCGTGAAGCGGCGCGTCGAACGCTGGATCAGCCGCATCCCGAGCCGCGCCTCGAGCAGCGCGATACGGCGGCTCAGCTTCGATTTCGGCATGTCCAGCGCGCGCCCGGCCGGCGCGAAGCCACCATGTTCGACGACCTGCACGAAGTAGTAGAGATCGTTCAGATCCCGCGCTTTATCGTTCATGAAATGGAACGCTGAGTGCGATTCCGGCAGTCTACCGGATCGATCGTTCCATCTCTATATTGTCGCTCAAGGATGCGAAACACGGGTTTCGCCGCAATTCGGAGAAGGCAAATGAAGAAGATCCAGGGTGTGTACAGTGCGCCGCGCGGCCATTGGGTCGGCGACGGTTTCCCGGTGCGTTCGATGTTCAGCTACCAGTCTCACGGCACGCACCTGAGCCCATTCCTGCTGCTCGATTACGCCGGTCCGGCGACGTTCGAACCGGCGAGCGCGCCGCGCGGTGTCGGCCAGCATCCGCACCGCGGGTTCGAAACGGTGACGATCGTCTATGACGGCGAAGTCGCGCACCGCGACTCGACGGGCGCGGGCGGCACGATCGGCCCGGGCGACGTGCAGTGGATGACGGCCGCGAGCGGGATCCTGCACGAGGAATTCCACTCGGAGGCGTTCACGACGCGGGGCGGCCCGCTCGAGATGGTGCAGCTGTGGGTGAACCTGCCCGCCGCGGACAAGATGGGCGCGCCCGGCTACCAGACGCTGCTGAACGCCGATATCCCGGTGGTCGAGCTGCCGGACGGCGCGGGGCGCGCGCGGATCATCGCCGGTGAGTTCGACGGGCGGCGCGGCCCGGCCCGCACGCACACGCCGATCGACGTGTGGGACGTGCGGCTCGTGGCGGGCGGCCATGCGCGGTTCCCGGTCGCCGAAGGGCGCACGCTCGCGGTGGTCGTGCTGAGCGGCACCGTGCTGGTGAACGGCGAGACGGTGGCGCGCGAAGCGCAGTTCGTGCAACTCGGCCGCGACGGCAGCGACGTCGAGATCGAAGCGAACGGCGACGCGAAGCTGCTGATCCTGAGCGGCGAGCCGATCGACGAGCCGGTCGTCGGTTACGGCCCGTTCGTGATGAATTCGCAAGAGGAAATCCGGACCGCGATCGACGATTTCAACAGCGGCCGCTTCGGCCAGATGCCGGCATGACCGCATGACGAGCAGGCCCCGCGCGATGCGGGGCCTTTTTTTCGCGCGCGGGCAGGCGGTCGCGCGCGACGCGTGCTTCGAGGCATAATCGACGGTTGCCGCGCGCCGGCCGGCGCGCCCGAATCAGGACCGCACATGAACGCCTCCGCACCCGCCGCATCCCCGAGCGCCGCCGATCTCGACTGGCGCTGGAAACCCTTCGACGCGCTGACGGCACGCGAAATCTATTCGATCCTCGAAGCGCGCAGCGCCGTATTCGTCGTCGAACAGAACTGCGTGTATCGCGACATCGACGATGCGGACCAGGCCGCGTGGCACCTGGCCGCCTTCGATCCGGCCGGCCGCCTGGCCGGCTATCTGCGCGTGTTGCTGCCGGACGCGCAGCACACCGACGTGCGCATCGGCCGCGTGCTGACGACCGCCGCGTTTCGCGGCGCGGGCCTCGGCAACGGGCTGCTGTCGCGCGCGCTCGAGCATATCCGCGCGCAATGGCCGGATACGCCGGTGAGCCTGCATGCGCAGGCCCACTTGCAGCGTTTCTACGGGGCATTCGGCTTCACGCCGAGTTCGGACGTGCACGACGAGGACGGCATCCCGCACGTGTGGATGAGCAGCGCGCGAGCATGACGCGCGCCGCGCGCCGCGGCGGTCAGTGCGCGGTGCGTGCGACCGGCGGCTTGTCCGCGCGCTGCACGACCCGTTCGCCGATCAGGCGCCCGCGCGCGGACAGCCGCAGCCAGTGCCGCAGTGCGATCAGCGCGCCGATCACGCTCATCATCGAGCCGGGAATCCACAGCAGCAGGCCGCCGATCTGCTGGTCGCGCAGCGGGCTCAGCCACGTGAACGCGCGGCCGCAGATCGAATAGATCGGATACAGCTCGTGCGGCGTGAAGAAGATCAGCGCGCCGAGGGCGATCTGCGGCGGGATCGCCGCGACGACGATCAGGATCCGGCGGCCCGGCGACAGCCGCGCGGGCGGCGCGGGGCGCGGATCGACGACGAGCCACCAGAACAGCAGCCCGTCGATCACCATGCTCCAGTTCATCACGCGATAGAGGCGCCAGTCGAGCATCGCGATGAAGTGGATCGGCGACAGCAGCCAGAAATAGATCAGCCCGACGAACAGCACGACTGCGACGACCGGATGGAACACCACGTCGAGCGTCGCCCGCACCGGCGCCCACGCGAGCGCGGGGCGCACGAAGCGCTGCCGCCAGCGGAACGGAATGCCCGCACGGATCGCCGCGCCCGGATAGGACAGCGCGATGAAGAACGGCCCGAGATGGTGCAGCACGAGGTGCTGCGCGCGGTGCAGGAAGAATTCGTGCTCGAAGAAGTAGTCGAGCCGCGTGTGCAGCGCGATGTAGAGCGCGGTCAGCCCGAACCAGAACGAGAACTGCCGCAGCGGCGACACCTTCGCCTTCCTCGCGCCGCGCGCGAACAGCACGGCGGCCGTCAGCACCGCGATGACCACGGTCGGCGACGGTTCCCACGGATCGAGCCAGTACAGGACGTTCATCGCGCGCGCATCACTTCGTCTTGGCCGGCGATTTCACGGCGAACGGCGCATCGACCGTTTCGCCGTCGGAGAATTTCAGGCGCAGGTGCACGGTGTCGCCGGGCTTGATCGCGTGCTTCGGTTCCTCGAGCATGAAGTGATAGCCGCCCGGCGCGATGTCGACCTTGCCGCGCGCGGGGATCGTCAGCTTGTCGACCATTTCCATCTTCTGCGTCGAGCCGTTCGACACCGTCTGGTGCAGCATCGCCATCCCGTAGTCGGGGCTGTCGACGTCAACGAGGTCGATCGGCTTGTCGCCGGTGTTCACGAGCGTCACGTAGCCGCCCGCGGGCAGCTTGTTCGGCAGCCAGCGCACCCACGCGTTCTGAGCGCTGATCGCGCCGGCGGCATACGCGTGCGCGCCGGCGCACAGCGCGGCGACGAGGGCGAACGTCTTGAAGGTCGTTTTCGTGTTCATGGCGGAATTCAGGTCGTTGAGGCAGTGTCGATGATCCGGCGCACATCGGCGGCGATGGCGTCGGGCGAATCGCGATCGGTCGCGAGCAGGCGTGCGCGGCCGGTCGCGTCGAAGACGTAGACGGCCGAGCTGTGCGTCACTTCGTAGCCGCCGGACGGATCGCGTTTTTCCATCTGGTACGCGACGCGATAGCGCTTCGCGAGCGATTCGATCTGGCCATCGGTGCCGGTCAGGCCACGCGCATGCGCAGCGTCGAACGCGGCGACATAGGACTGCATCGCCTGCGGCGTATCGCGCGCGGGGTCGACCGAGACGAACAGGATGCGCACGTTATCCGCCTGCGGGCCGAGCTTCGCCAGCACTTCCATCAACCGCGCCAGCGTTTCGGGGCAGACGTCGGGGCAGTGCGTGTAGCCGAAGTAGACGAGCGCGACGCGGCCGCGGAACGCGTCGGCGTCGACGGGACGGCCGTCGCCGCCCGTCAGCTCGAACGACAGGTCGGGCAGGTGGCCGGTGACGTTGGTCAGGTTCCAGCGCGGCTCGTCGTGCGTGCACGCGGCGAGCGCCACGGCGGCGGCGAGGGCCGCGGCCGTGCGGATGAGGCGGGAGAGGCGAGACGGCATCCTGGGGCTCGATCGGGCGAAATGGGTGACCGGCCGGCGCGATGCCATGCGTCGCGCGGCAGGCGGTTGCGACTGTAGCGCAATTCGCGCGCCTGCGTCCTTTTGAAACCGGTACGGGGCCGGCGAGCGGGGCAATATGTCGCAGTTGACGCGGCGGGCGGCGCGACGTCCGCGCTGCCCCGGTTTCGCCCATCTGGGGGCGCAGGCGCGGTAAGATGCGCACAACTCCATTCGCGCAGCGGCGGCCGGCATGTGCCGGCCGCCCTCAGACTATCGAATCGATGCAATCCGTTCCGGCTTCCCTGTCCCTGACCGATACCGCGTTCTTCTTCGACTTCGACGGCACGCTCGTCGAGCTGGCGCCGACCCCCGACAGCATTCACGTTCCGCCGTCGCTGCTGACGCTGCTCGACGAGTTGTCGCGCCGCTCGCACGGCGCGGTCGCGATCGTGTCCGGACGCGGGATCGACAACCTCGACACGTTCCTGAAGATGCCCGGGCTGCCGATCGCCGGCCTGCACGGCGCGGAGCGCCGCGACGCGAACGGCGACACGCAGCGCATCGGCTTCAACGACGAGCGCCTGCTGCGCATCGAGCGCGAGCTCGCGGGCGTGGTCGATCGCCATCCGGGCATGCTGCTCGAAATCAAGGGTGCGGCCGTCGCGCTGCACTTTCGCAATGCGCCCGAGCGCGAGGCGGTGGCGCGCGAAGCGGCCGAGCGCCTCGTCGCCGACTATCCGGATGCGTACGTGCTGCAACCCGGCAAGATGGTGTTCGAGATCAAGCCGAAGGGCGTCGACAAGGGGCGCGCGCTGGCCGCGTTCCTCGACGAGCCGCCGTTTGCGGGCCGCGTGCCGCTGTTCGCGGGCGACGACCTGACCGACGAGAAGGGCTTCGCGGTGGTCAACGCGCGCGGCGGCCTGTCGATCAAGGTCGGCGCGGGCGAGACGTCCGCGCGGATGCGGCTCGATTCGGTCGACGCACTGCATGAGCAGATCGCACGCTGGCTCGACGCGGGGCAACCGCACGCATGAGCCGGCTCATCATCGTTTCAAACCGCGTCGCACCGATTTCGGAAGGCGAACCGGCGGCGGGCGGCCTCGCGATCGGCGTCTACGACGCGCTGAAGGAAACCGGCGGCATGTGGTTCGGCTGGAGCGGCGAAGTGGTCGCGTCCGGCGCGCCGCAGCCGCAGATCCGCATCGAGGAGCGCGGGCCGGTGACGTTCGCGACCGTCGGGCTGTCGCGCCGCGATTACGACCAGTACTACCGCGGTTTCTCGAACGCGACGCTGTGGCCCGCGTTTCACTACCGCGCGGACCTGATCCAGTACGATCGCCACGAATTCGACGGCTACCGCCGCGTCAACGTGTGGCTCGCGCAGCAGCTCGTGCCGCTGCTGCAGGACGACGACGTGATCTGGGTGCACGACTATCACCTGATTCCGTTCGCGCGCGCGCTGCGCGACGCCGGCGTGAAGAACCGCATCGGCTTCTTCCTGCACATCCCGTTTCCGGCCGCGCAGGTGCTCGTCAACGTGCCGCCGCACCGCGAGCTCGTCGAGTCGCTGTGCGCGTTCGATCTGCTCGGCTTCCAGACCGAGCCCGATCTGCGCGCGTTCTGCGACTACATCGCGTTCGAGGCGGACGGCGAGGTCGAGCACGACGGGCACACGGCGCACGTGCGGGCGTTCGGCCAGACGCTGCGCGCGGCCGCCTATCCGATCGGCGTGTATCCGGACGAGATCGCGTCGCTCGCGCAGGCGGGCGAGCACGGCAAGGCGGTGCGCACGCTCGCGACGTCGCTGCGCGGGCGGCAACTGATCATGAGCGTCGACCGGCTCGATTATTCGAAGGGGCTCGTCGAGCGCTTCCGGGCGTTCGAGAAGCTGCTCGAGCATCAGGCGTCGATTCGCAACCGCGTGTCGTTCCTGCAGATCGCGCCGTCGACGCGCGCGGACCTGCGCGCGTATCAGGACATCCGGCTGCAGCTCGAAGCGGAGTCGGGGCGCATCAACGGGCGCTACGCGGAGCTCGACTGGGCGCCGATCCTCTACATTCACCGCCAGTACGACCGGCAGCTGCTGGCCGCGCTGTACCGGCTCGCGCGCGTGGGTTTCGTGACGCCGCTGCGCGACGGGATGAACCTCGTCGCGAAGGAGTACGTGTCCGCGCAGAATCCGGACGATCCGGGCGTGCTGGTGCTGTCGCGCTTCGCGGGCGCCGCGCGCGAGCTCACGGGCGCGCTGATCGTCAATCCGATCGATATCGACGGGATGGCCGATGCGCTGTCGCAGGCGCTGACGATGCCGCTCGCCGAACGGCGCGCACGCTATGCGGACATGATCGCGCAGCTTCGCGAGAACAACGTGTCGGTGTGGCGGGACAATTTTCTGCGCGATCTGCAGCAGGTCTGATCCCGATCCATTGCTGCCGCTGCAATTGAAAAAGCCGCCGTG
The DNA here is from genome assembly GCF_017815075.1 of Burkholderia sp. AcTa6-5. Taxonomy (NCBI): domain Bacteria; kingdom Pseudomonadati; phylum Pseudomonadota; class Betaproteobacteria; order Burkholderiales; family Burkholderiaceae; genus Burkholderia; species Burkholderia sp. AcTa6-5. The sequence goes on from NZ_JAGIQE010000023.1 coordinate 92,085, forward strand.
CGAGCAAGCACGGCGGCTTTTTCGTTGGCCGGATGCCGACGCGCGTCAGGCCACGCGTTCGCCGGTCGGCGTGTTGCCGTCGGTGGCCGCATGATGGCGGCCGTGCTGCTTCGCGAGCAGATCGCGGTACAGGCCGGGGCGGCTGCGCAGCACCTCGGGCGGGCCGTCGTCGATCACCTTGCCGTTGCTCATCACGATGATGCGGTCGAAGTTGCGCAGCGTCGACAGGCGGTGCGCGATCGCGATCACCGTGCGGCCGACCATCAGTCGGTCGAGCGCGCTCTGGATCGCTTCCTCGGATGCGCTGTCGAGCGCCGACGTCGCTTCGTCGAGCAGCAGAATCGGCGCATTCTTCAGGATCGCGCGCGCGATCGCGATGCGCTGGCGCTGGCCGCCCGACAGCTTGACGCCGCGGTCGCCGACGATCGTGTCATAGCCTTCCGGCATCGCCTCGATGAACTCCGCGCAGCGCGCGTCGCGCGCTGCGGCGAGCACTTCGTCGCGGGTCGCGTCGGGGCGGCCGTACGCGATGTTGTCGTAGATGGTCCGGTGCAGCAGCGAGATGTCCTGCGGCACCAGCGCGATCGCGTGGCGCAGGCTGTCCTGCGTGATGGCCTTCACGTCCTGGCCGTCGACCTTCACGACGCCGTCCTGCGTGTCGTAGAAGCGCTGCAGCAGCGCGAGCACGGTCGATTTGCCCGCGCCCGACTTGCCGATCAGGCCGACGCGCTGGCCCGGCTCGATATGCAGGTCGAAGTGGTCGAGGATCGCGCGGCGGTGCGGGTACGCGAACGTCACGCGCTCGAAGTCGACGCGGCCGCCCGTGGCCGACAGCGGCTGCGCGTCCGAGCGGTCCGGCATCCCGTGCGGCTCGAGCAGCGTCTTCACCGCTTCGGACAGGCGCGCGACGTGCTGCGTGACGTCGACGAGCGCGACCGCGAGGTCGCGCGTGCCGTGCAGGATCGTGAAGCCGAGCGAGCTGACGAGCACGATGTCGCCCGACGTCGCGCGGCCCTGGTCCCACAGCCACAGCGCCCAGCCAAGCAGGCCGGCGGACAGCATCGCGGTGATCACCGCGTGCAGCAGCCGCAGCTTTTCGAGATAGAGCAGGCTCTGCTGGCGTGCGTCCATCTCGGCCTTCACCGTCGCGCTGAAGCGCTTCTGTTCGCGCAGCGTCATCCCGAACGCGCGCACAAGGCCCATGTTGCCGATCACGTCGACGAGCTCGCCGTCGACCGCCGCGGCCTTCGCCGCGAACGCGTGATGGCGTGCGGAGCCGCGGCCGGCGAGCTTGAACAGGATGACGGACAGTACGGCCGAACAGCCGAGCAGGCCGGCCGCCATCAGCGGATTGACGACGATGATCATCAGGATCGCGCCCATCACCGCGATGCACGGCGGCAGCACGTTCCACGCCATCGTGTTCTCCGACGTGTAGACCGCGTTCGACGTGGCCGTGATGCGGCTGGCGAGCGTGCCGGGCTGCTTCTCCGAGTAATACGTCGGCGAATGGCCGATCAGGTACTGGAACAGGTCGCGCCGCAGGTCGCCGGTGACCGCGACGAACGTGTGCGCGGCGACCCAGCCGCCGACGCGCCACAGCAGGTTGTCGGCCGCGATCAGCCCGACGAGCAGCGCGAACGCGCTCCACAGCGGGCCCGGGTGATGGCGTCCGGTCGCGAGCACGTCGATCAGGTGCTTGATCGCATATTGCGAGCCGAGCGCGCAGCCGACGGCGGCCAGCACGCTGCAGAGCACGACCAGGTGCGCGACGGGGTGGAGGCGGATGTAGCGGAACAGGAACGCGATCGGCCGATGCGCGTAGCTCGACAGCTTCGCGTTGTGGGCGTTGCGCTGGGCGGGGGTGAGAGATTCCAAAATATGGGTGCGGTGATTCGGTGATTGAGCGGGGCGGCTGGGTCGCAGGCCGGCGTTCGCCCGGACTGAATAATCCGGCATTGTAAACAACGCCGCGCGTCGCGCTGCGCGAATCTTGCCTTGGCCAGGGGCTCGCGCTCGATTTTGAGATAAAATCCGGCATCCCGTCCTCCGTGCCGGAATCACGCTGCCGGCAGCTGCGGGTTAACAAGGATCGCCAAAACGGCCTTCCACTCTAGAACGGACGCCCGAGTCCGCGGGTTGCAAAGTGTTGCGCCTTTGTAACAAAGTAAAGTGTTTGAAATGTCGTGCGCCGTATCGGGAATAACCCTAGATAATCGGCTCCGGGTTCGATTCCAGGTTTTTTTACGAACCCCTGTCAACGGGTCTTCGTTTCAAACGTTCTATGCCTGTCGCGTCGCCGACGCTCCTTGAGCAGCGCGGGTTCGACGCCCCCGGCAGGCTGATTCGTCCGAGGTTCGGACGACATGTTTCCAGCCCGGACCACCGGCAGGTTGCCGACCCATACCTGGTTTTTTGCCGATTTTTTAGGAGTTACGCATGCGAATCGCCCAAATCGCTCCGTTGCATGAAGCGGTGCCCCCGAAACTGTACGGCGGTACCGAGCGAGTGGTGTCCTATCTGACCGAAGCACTCGTCGAGATGGGGCATGACGTCACGCTCTTCGCGAGCGGCGATTCGCAAACCTCCGCGAAGCTCGAAGCGTGCTGGCCGCAGGCGCTGCGCCTCGACCCGACGATCCGCGACGTGATGGCCCCGCACATGCTGCTCCTCGAGCAGGTGCGCCGCCGCGCGGAAGAGTTCGACGTCCTGCACTGCCATATCGACTACTACCCGTTCTCGCTGTTCTCGCGCCAGCCGGTCCCGCATCTGACGACGATGCACGGCCGTCTCGACCTGCCGGAACTGCAGCCGATCTTCAACGCGTTCAGCGACGTGCCGGTCGTGTCGATCTCCGACAACCAGCGCATCCCGCTGCCGCAGGCGAACTGGCTGTCGACCGTCTACCACGGCCTGCCGGAAAACCTGCTGACGCCGATCCCGAACGTGAAGCCGAGCTACCTCGCGTTCCTCGGCCGCATCTCGCCGGAGAAGCGCGTCGACACGGCGATCCGCATCGCCGAGCAGGCCGGCTTGCCGATCAAGATTGCCGCGAAGCTCGACAAGGCCGACCGCGCGTACTACGAAGAGAAGATCAAGCCGCTGTTCGCGCTGCCGCACGTCGAGTACATCGGCGAAATCAGCGAGTCGGAGAAGACCGAATTCCTCGGCAACGCGCATGCGCTGCTGTTCCCGATCGACTGGCCGGAGCCCTTCGGCCTGGTGATGATCGAGGCGATGGCCTGCGGCACGCCGGTGATCGCGTTCAAGCGCGGCTCGGTGCCGGAAGTGATCGACAACGGCGTGTCGGGCTTCGTCGTCGAAGACGAATTGTCGGCCGTCGCCGCGCTCAAGCGTCTCGATACGCTGCCGCGCGAGAAGGTTCGCGCCGCGTTCGAAGCCCGTTTTTCGTCGAAGGTGATGGCGCAGAACTACGTGAAGGGCTACGAGGAACTGCTGCGCCAGAAGCGCCGCACGGTGCTCCGCGAAGTCAACGCAAGCTGATTGCGGGCCGCCGCCGCGCGGCCGCCACGACGCCCCGTCCGGGTTTTCCGGCGGGGCGTTGTCACATCTGCGGCGCGGATCTGTTGTATTCTCGCCGCGCCCGACGCTGCGAACGGCCTCCGAAGCGGCCCGGCACGCCATCCTGCCGTCTGTCCAGACGGTAATGTCCCTATAATGGCCGTGCCGTGAAATCCGGCCCGGTACGACTATCCAGAGGAGAGCAGTCTTGGCGAGAACGAAAACCACGCGCGCAGCGCCGGCCCCCGGCGCCGGCGTGATCTTCGCGTTGCGCGCGATCGGTCTCGTGCTGCTCGCGCGCTGGCTGTTCTCGATGTCCCAGATGGGCTATCGCTCGTCGCTGTCGGCGATGGTGTCGTCGCCGTGGGCATTCCTCTACCTCATCCTGATCTTCCTGCTGCTCGCGCTGCCGGGCGCCGCCGCGCGGCCCGAGCGGCCGTTCCATCCGCTGCCGCAGTGGCTGCGCCAGGCGCTGCGCGTGTTCGCGCTGATCGGTTTCCTGTTTGCCGCGTGGTCGATCGGCGCGTTCACGTGGGCGGCCGGCTGGCGCCGCGCGCTGCATGCGGTGACGGCGACCAACGGCTGGCTCGTCGCCGCGCCGGCGCTGTACGCGGCGATCGTCTGGATCTGCCGGCCGCGGCCGCTGTGGCGGACCAACGTGGCCGCGCGCCGCTTCGCGGTCGGCCGGTATGCGATCTCGCTCGACGTGCTGACGCGCACCGCGATCGTCTGGATGGAAAGCCGCAAGGTCGGCCAGTACGACGCGCGCGAACTGTCGGTGCGCTGGCCCGGCCGGGTCGCACCTGCCGCGCCCGCCGCGGGCGAGCAGGGCGCGCAGCAGGCGGTCGTGCCGCCGCGTCGCGGCAGCCTGTTCAATCGGCCGAAGGTGGAACTGCTGTGGGATTCGCCGGCGGCTGTCGGCCACAACCGGCAGGTCGTGATGCGCACGCCGCTCGCGACCGAAGGGGACCGCGTCGCGGTGCTCGCGCTCGACGCGGCGCTCAAGCAAATCGTCTGACAGGCTCGCGCACCGGGCGCGGGCGACAAGGAGGCGCGATGATCGTCCGTTGGTTGCTGGCTGCCATTCACCTGAGTGCGTTCGGCGTCGCGTTTGCCGCGATCGCGGCGCGTAACCGCGCGTTGCGCCGGCTCATCGCATCCGCGCAGGCGGTCGATTTGCCCGGCGTGTTCAAGGCCGACGCGGTCTGGGGCGTGTCGGCGCTCGTGCTGATCGCGACGGGCGTCGCACGCGCGTTCGGCGGTTTCGAGAAAGGCACCGCGTACTACCTGCACGAACCGCTCTTTCACCTGAAGATGACCGCGCTCGTGCTGATCCTGCTGCTCGAGGTCGTGCCGATGCTGGGGCTGATCCGCTGGCGTGTCGCCGCGCGGCGGCAGCAGATGCCCGATATCGGCCGTGCGCGCACCTATGTGCGGATCGGCCACTGGCAGGCGGTGCTGGTGATCGTCATCGTGTTCGCCGCGTCGGGGATGGCGCGGGGGCTAGGGGCGCCCGGCTAGGGGCGCCCGGTTCGTCGCGCCCTCAACGCACGAGGCACGGGCGCTTGTTGTTGAACGTCCAGCCCGGGATCAGATACTGCATCGCCGCCGCGTCGTCGCGGGCGCCGAGGCCGTGCTGCTTGTACAACTCGTGCGCGAGCGCGACCGCATCCATGTCGATGTCGATGCCGAGCCCCGGCCGCTTCGGCACTTCCACCAGCCCGTTCTCGATCTTCAGCGGCTCGCGCGTCAGCCGTTCGCCGTCCTGCCAGATCCAGTGCGTGTCGATCGCGGTGACCTGGCCGGGCGCCGCGGCCGCGACGTGCGTGAACATCGCGAGCGACACGTCGAAGTGGTTGTTCGAATGCGAACCCCACGTGAGGCCCCAGTCGCGGCACATCTGCGCGACCCGCACCGAGCCCTGCATCGTCCAGAAATGCGGATCGGCGAGCGGGATGTCGACGGCGTGCAACTGCACCGCATGGCCCATCTGCCGCCAGTCGGTCGCGATCATGTTGGTGGCCGTCGGCAGCCCCGTCGCGCGGCGGAATTCGGCCATCACCTCGCGGCCCGAGTAACCGTTCTCCGCGCCGCACGGATCTTCCGCATACGCGAGCACGTGATGCTGATCGCGGCACAGTCGCACGGCCTCGTCGAGGGACCATGCGCCGTTCGGATCGAGCGTCACGCGCGCGTCGGGGAAGCGCTCGGCGAGCGCCGTCACGGCTTCGATCTCGCTCGCCCCGTCGAACACGCCACCCTTCAGCTTGAAGTCGTTGAAGCCGTAGCGCGCATGCGCGGCTTCGGCGAGCCGCACGACGGCTTCGGGCGTCAGCGCGGCGTCGTCGCGCACGCGGGTCCAGTCGTCGGTCGCGCCGCGGCCGTCGCGATAGGGGAGCGCCGTCTTCGTGCGATCGCCGACGTAGAACAGGTAGCCGAGCATTTCGACCCGCTCGCGCTGCTGGCCTTCGCCGAGCAGCGCGGCGACCGGCACGCCGAGATGCTGGCCGAGCAGGTCGAGCAGCGCGGCTTCGAGCGCGGTGACCGCGTGGATCGTCGTGCGCAGGTCGAAGGTCTGCAGCCCGCGGCCGCTCGCGTCGCGGTCGGCGAAGGTGCGACGCACGTCGTTGAGCACCGCGTGATAGTTGCCGACCGGCTGGCCGACGACGAGCGCGCGCGCGTCGTCGAGCGTGCGGCGGATGCTCTCGCCGCCCGGCACTTCGCCGACGCCCGTGCGGCCCGCGCTGTCCTTCAGGATCACGAGGTTGCGGGTGAAGAACGGGCCGTGCGCGCCGCTCAGGTTGAGCAGCATGCTGTCGTGGCCGGCGACCGGAATCGCTTGCAGGTCGACGATGCGCGGCGTGTCGTGGGAAGGCGAGGCAGTGACGGCGTTCATGGGCGGCGATGGCGAAAAAGTAGGCGATGCCGTGCGGCAAAAGCTTTGCCGCGCGCGGCGTGAGGTGCGATCATTCGACAACCGACGTGCGCGGCGCGCAAGCCCCGCATGTCGACGCAACCCGAACACGGGGTGGAAGCGACAACCGGGCCCATGGAGCGCAGCACGCGAACACGGGTCGATCGATCGTTACGCACGGGACCAGGCGGGACTGAACAGCCGACCTGAGTCGACAGGAGACTGTGCGCCGATCATCAGTCGTCGGATGACTTGTGACGCAGTATAATGAATCATCGGCTTTCGCTCAAACCCCGCGTAAACCCTCGGCTCACATTACGATCATTCAAAAAGGAACCGGCCACATGTCCGTGCCTACGCTTCCCGCAGCGCCGCGCCGTCGCGCACGCAGCCTCGCACAAGATGTCGTCGACGCGCTGACCGCGCAGATCGAAAACGGCACGCTGCGTCCCGGCGACAAGCTGCCGACCGAAACCGAAGTCATGGCGGCGCAGGGCGTGAGCCGGACGGTCGTGCGCGAGGCGATCTCGCGGATGCAGGCGAGCGGCCTCGTCGAGACGCGCCACGGCATCGGCAGCTTCGTGCTCGAGCCGTCGCGCCGCCAGACGCTCGGCATCGATCCCGCGACGATCACGACGCTGCGCGACGTGCTCGCGGTGCTGGAGCTGCGCATCAGCCTCGAAAGCGAGTGCGCGAGCCTCGCCGCGCAGCGCGCGAACGATGCCGACCTCGCCGCGCTGCGGCGCGCGCTCGACGCGATCGCGACGGGCGCGGGCGGCGGCCGCGACACCGCGCAGCTCGACTTCCAGTTCCACCTGCAGATCGCGCAATCCACCGGCAACCGCTATTTCGTCGACATCATGACGCAGCTCGGCACGTCGATCATCCCGCGCACGCGCGTGAATTCGGCGCGCTTTGCCGGCGACGACCTCGAGCGCTACGTCGGCCGGCTGAATCACGAGCACGAGGACATCTACGAGGCAATCGCGCGCCACGACCCGGAAGCGGCCCGCGCCGCGATGCGCACGCATCTCACGAACAGCCGCGAGCGGCTGCGCCGCGCGCACGAGGCGGCGGAGGCCGAAGCCGGCTGACCGCCGGGTTGCGGAGCCCGCGCGGCTGCGCGCGGGTGAAATCGCTTTAACATCAGTCGTCATATGAGATCGGGGTGATTCCGCCGATCTTCACGGCCGGGCGGCGTGCCCGCCGCCGGCCGCCTGCCTCGCCGATCAGCCTCCCTTGGTCACGATCGTCTTCCACGCGCCGTTCTTCACCTGGTACAGCGTCGACATCCCGCTCTTCAGCGAGCCGTCGTTCGCGAACGAGATGCGGCCGGTCACGCCTTCGAAGTCGACTTTCTTCAGCGCCGGGCGATAGGCCTTCGGGTCGGTCGAACCGGCCGCCTGCATCGCCTTGATCGCCGCCCACGCCGCGTCATAGCCGAACTGCGCGTACGACAGCACGTCGACGCCGAAGCGCTTCTTGAAGCGCGCCTCGAAATCCTTGCCCTGCGGCAGCTCGTCGAGCGGCCGGCCGTATTCCCATGCCATCGCGCCTTCGGCGGCCGGGCCCGCGATCTTGATGAACTCGTTGTCCTTCACGCCGCCGCCGCCGACGAACTGCGCGTTCAGCCCGAGCTGACGCATCTGCTTGATGAAGTTCGCGGCGAGCGAATCGAGGCCGCCGAAGAAGATCAGGTCCGGGTTCTTGCCCTTCAGGCTCGTGATCTGCGCGCGGAAATCGACGGCCTGGTTGTTGGTGAACTCGCGTCCGATGATCGTGCCGCCGGCAGCCTTCACGGCCTTCTCGAATTCGTCGGCCTCGCCCTGGCCGAACGCGGTGCGGTCGTCGATGATCGCGATGCGCTTCGCCTTCGTCACGTCGACCGCGTACTTGCCCGCGTTGCCGGCGTTCTGGCCGTCGGTCGCGATCACCATGAACATGTTCGCGAGCCCGCGCGACGTGAGCGTCGGGTTGGTCGCGGCCGGGTCGATCACCGGAATGCCGGCCTTGTCGTAGACCACCGACGCCGGAATCGTCGTCCCCGAGTTGAAGTGGCCGACCACGACCGACACGTTCTGGTCGACCAGCGCCTGCGCGGCCTGCACGCCGATGCGCGGGTCGGCCTGGTCGTCCTGCACGACGAGATTGAAGTGGGCAGGCTTGCCGGCGATCTGCACCTTCTGCGCGACCGCATCGTCGAGCGCGAGCTGCACGCCGTTCTGCAGATCCTTGCCGTAGCCGGCGTTCACGCCCGTGAGCGGCGCGGCGAAGCCGACCTTCACGTCGGTTGCGTCGGCAGCGTGAGCAGCCTGTTGCGAGAGGAGGGCAAGCGCGGAGGCAATGGACACCGACAGCAGGGAATGACGGAATTTCATGTTGTTCCTCTTGTTCGACACCGGCGAGTGGGTACCGCGCGCGTCCGGGCGGGCCGGGCGCGTGCGACGGGCGGGCGGTTCGACCGCTTCTCGGAATCGGGCAGGGAGGTCGGCAGCGTGATCCTCGGAAACATCTCCCGTCAGGCTCCGTGAAGAGCCCCGATTGCTTCGATATATAGGTCGCCGATATGCGCGGGTCTTGGAAATTTGTCGCGCATTCGATGCGGATTTGCGCATAGCTTCCGCGCGAGCGCGGGCGGCCGGTATCGGGAGTTTCCCGTCGCGAACGGAACGGGCGCAGAGGGGGGAGTGCTGCGGGGCAAAGACGCGGCGCAGCCCGCCGGGGCCGCGCCGCGCGTGGGTCGACGTCAGTCGGACAGGGCGTCCGATGCGGCTTCGGCGTCGTCGTGCGACGCGGTCGTGCGGATCAGCGGGTCGCTGGTGCTCGGGCGGCCCGTTTCGACGTGGCCCGCGAAGCGGCGCAGGAAGCCGAGCTGGCGGCCGTCGCTGACGGTCAGGTCATACCAGCCGTGGCTGCCGCGCAGGTCCCAGTAATCGTCGACGTGCGCGCCCGGCGCGAGGTCGAACGTGCGCGCGTGACCGTGGCCGTACGCGTTCGTGACCTTCAGCCGCACGGCCTTGTGGCCGCGGTTCATCAGGCGCAGCGTGATGTTGCCGTTCGCGACGTCGTAGCCGTAGATCACTTCGGGGTTCACGCTCGCGCTGCCGACGCCGGTCGCGAACGGGCCGCGGAAATGGCAGTAGAAGCCGTTCGGGCCGTACACGTCGAGGTCGTACAGGCCGAGCGACGCGGCGGCGCTCCACGTATCGGCGATGCGTTTGCCGGCTTCGACCGTGTACGCCCACGGGCCGTCGACGCGGTTGCGCGACTGGACCTGGAACGCGGCGCCTGCGCGGCCCGTGTTCACGAAGGTCAGCCGGAACTGCCCGTTCGCGGCTTCGACGCGGCCGTGCACGAACAGCTCGTACGGCAGCGCGCGCGCCGGACGCAGCCCGGCTTCCTGTTTCGGCAGCTTCTGCAGCACCGGCGGCACCGGGATGTAGTCGGGATGGCGCACGCGGTCGGGCGGCGCGTAGCCGCTCGCGTCGGGCAGCGTCGGCCACGCGGCGTCCGCGGTCGCGAACTCGAACGCCGACGTCAGGTCGCCGCACACCGCGCGGCGCCACGGCGACACGTTGGCGGCCGTGATCGGATACTGCGCGCCGAACCGCGCCTCGATGAATTGCAGCAGCGACGTGTGATCGAAGGTCTGCGAGCAGACCCAGCCGCCCTTGGTCCACGGCGACACGACCAGCATCGGCACGCGCGGCCCGAGCCCGTACGGACCGGCCATGTGCGACGCGTCGCCGGCATAGACCTCGTTGGTCGTCGCGACCGTCGACAACCCGTTGTCGCGCGACTGCGGCGCGAACGGCGGCGGCACGTGATCGAAGAAGCCGTCGTTTTCGTCATACGTGATGAAGAGCGCGGTCTTGCTCCACACGTCCGGATTCGACACGAGCGCCTTCAGCACCTGCTCGATGTACCACGCGCCGTAGTTGGCCGGCCAGTTCGGGTGCTCGGAATATGCTTCCGGCGCGCAGATCCACGACACCTGCGGCAGCGTGCCGTTCTTCACGTCCTGCTGCAGCACGTCGAACAGCGTGCCGCCGGCGCTGATGTTGGTGCCGGTGCGCGCCTTGTCGTACAGCGGCGTGCCCGGCAGCGCGGTGCGGTACTGGTTGAAGTAGAGCAGCGCGTTGTCGCCGTAGTTGCCGATGTACGGGTTGGACGTCCAGCCCCACGAACCCTTCGCGTCGAGCCCCGTGCCGACGTCCTGGTAGATCTTCCACGACACGCCGGCCTGTTCGAGCACTTCCGGATAGGTCGTCCAGCCGTAGCCCTTTTCATCGTTGCCGAGCACCGGGCCGCCGCCCGTGCCGTCGTTGCCGACGTAGCCGGTCCACATGTAATAGCGGTTCGGGTCGGTCGAGCCCGGGAACGCGCAGTGGTACGCGTCGCAGATCGTGAACGCGTCGGCGAGCTGGTAGTGGAACGGGATGTCGTCGCGCTTCAGGTACGCCATCGTCGTCGTGCCCTTGTTCGGCACCCACTGGTCGTAGCGGCCCTTGTTCCAGGCAGCGTGCATGTCCTGCCAGCCGTGCGGCAGGTCCTGCAGGAACTGCAGGCCGAGCTTGTCGGCGCCCGGGTGGAACGGCAGCAGTTCGGCCGGGCCGACCGGCTGGTGAAACACCGACTTGCCGTTCGCGAGGCGCAGCGGGCGCGGGTCACCGAAGCCGCGGACACCGCGCATCGTGCCGAAGTAATGGTCGAACGAGCGGTTCTCCTGCATCAGGATCACGATGTGTTCGATATCGCGGATCGTGCCGGTACGGCGGTTCGCGGGAATCGCGAGCGCATCGCGGATCACGGGCGGAAACAGGTTCAGCGCGGCGGCGCCGGCAGTGCCGGCGGCGACGCGCAGGAAGTCACGACGGTTCGATCGGGTCATGGTCGTTATCGTGGGGTAAAGAGGGAGCCGATTGGCGGGACCTGCGGAAAAGGCGCACACCGGGTCGCAGGATGCGGCTGCGCCGATGCGTGCCGCCGCGAGCATAGCGAGGAATCGGTGTCATTCATGTGAAGTCCGGAAACGTTTGCACGCGTGGACCGGGTTGCAGCCGGCGGTGCGCCGCCGCACGGACTGCGGGGCAGCGGCAACGGGCGAGGCGGGTGCTGCGCGGCACGCGGACAGCGGGAACAGCGAGGGAGCCGCAGGACGGCCGAGGTGCGGCAGCAGGCAGCCGCGGCGAGCAGGGCGATGCGCACGCGTCAGGCGTCGGTCACCCACGCGCCGAACCATTCGCTCGGCCGCGCGATTTCATCCTGCGCGGCGACGAGCTCGAGCTCGTAGCGGCGTGCGTCGTAGGTGGCCTTCACGACCGCGTGCACGGCCGCGAGCGTGTGTTCGAACGCGGCGCGCACCGAGTCGCCGCGCAGCCGGCACGCGACGAAGATCGCGCTGGTCAGGTCGCCGACACCGACCGGATGGCGCGGAAACGCATACAGCGGCCGCTGGCCGATCCACGCTTCGGTTTCGGTGACGGCGAGCATGTTGAAGCGGTCGGCCGGGCTGTTGCGGTCGTGCAGGTGCTTGACGAGGATGATCTTCGGGCCGCGGCGGATCAGCGCGCGGCACGCGTCGACGGCTTCCGCCACGGTCTCGATGCGTCGCCCGGCGAGCTTCTGCAGTTCGGTATGGTTCGGCGACATGCCGTCCGCGAGCGCGGGCACCTCCTGCACGATGAATTCCTCGACGCCGGGCTCGGGCCGGACGCCGCCCGTCTGGCCCATCGCCGGATCGCAGAAGTACCACGCGTTCGGATTCATCGCCTTCACCGAGCGCACGATCTCGACCGCCGCGCGTGCCTGCGGCGGCGAGCCGAGGAAGCCGGACAGCACCGCGTCGCAACGCTTGAGCGCGCCGATGGCGGCGATGCCGTCGACGAGCTGTTCCATCTTCGCGGCGTCGATCGCGCTGCCGGCCCAGTGGCCGTACTGCATGTGATTCGACAACTGGACGGTGTTGAGCGGCCAGACGTTGACGCCGAGGCGCTGCATCGGGAACACGGCCGCGCTGTTGCCGGCATGGCCGTAGATGACGTGCGACTGAATGCTGAGGACGTTTTTCATGGGAATTCGCCTGCACGCGTTTCAGGGTCACGTCACACGATACCCGAGTTCGTCGTACGCGCGGAAGTCGCGCGGCGTTGGAGTGTTGCGCGCCGTCGTCACGCGACCGCGTAGAATCGCGGGGCGCGAGACAGCCCGAGACAGCCCGCGGCAACCCGGCAGCCCGCGCGCGTCCCCCCATCACCGTGATCGCCATGCTTTCGATTTGCAAGATCCTGTCCGCCGCGCGCGCCGCCGTGCTCGGCGCGAGCGCCGCCGCCGCGTGCGCGATGCCCGTTGCGAGCGTCGCCGCGACGCCCGCCGCCAACGACGGGCCCGCGTACGGCCCGCGTCTGGAAGGGTTCGCGTATCCGGCGCCCGTGCACGAATACGCGTTCGTGTCGCAGCGCGAAACCCTCGAGATGGCGTACCTCGACGTGCAGCCCGCGCACCCGAACGGCCGCACCGTCGTGCTGCTGCACGGCAAGAACTTCTGCGCGGCGACCTGGGAGGACACGATCGGCGTGCTGAGCCGCGCCGGCTATCGCGTGATCGCGCCCGACCAGATCGGCTTCTGCAAGTCGTCGAAGCCCGAGCGCTACCAGTACAGCTTCCAGCAACTCGCGCGCAACACGCACGCGCTGCTCGAATCGGTCGGTGTGAAATCGGCGACGATCGTCGGCCACTCGACGGGCGGGATGCTCGCGATCCGCTACGCGCTGATGTATCCGAAGGCGACCGACCAGCTCGTGCTCGTGAACCCGATCGGCCTCGAGGACTGGAAGGCGCTCGGCGTGCCGCCGCTGTCGGTCGACTACTGGTATGCGCGCGAGCTGAAGACCAACGCCGACGGCATCCGCCGCTACGAGCAGGCGACCTACTACGCGGGCAAGTGGGCGCCGTCGTACGAGCGCTGGGTGCAGATGCTCGCCGGCATGTATCGCGGCGCCGGCCGCGACGCGGTCGCGTGGAACTCCGCGCTGATCTACGACATGATCCTCACGCAGCCGGTGGTCTACGAATTCGGCGCGATTCGCGTGCCGACGCTGCTGATGATCGGCGACAAGGACACGACCGCGATCGGCAAGGACGTCGCGCCGCCCGACGTGCACGCGAAGCTCGGCCGCTATCCGGAACTCGCGAAGCGCACGCAGGCCGCGATTCCCGGCGCGCAGCTCGTCGAATTCCCGGCGCTCGGCCACGCGCCGCAGATCCAGGACCCGGACGCGTTCCACAAGGCGCTGCTCGACGGGCTGGACGCCGTGCGCCCGCAGTGACGCGGCGCGGGCGGCCGGCCGCGCGCGATCGTGCCGTCAGCTTGCCTCGCTCGCGAGTTCGTCGCGGATCTGCGCGGCCAGTTCGAACGAGCGCAGCCGCGCGGCATGATCGTAGATCTGCGCGGTGATGATCAGCTCGTCGGCGCCCGTCTGCGCGATACGGTCGCGCAGCTTGTCGCGCACCGTGTCGCGCGAGCCGACCGCCGCGAACGACAGCGAATGCGCGACGGTCGCGAGTTCGAGTTCGTTCGCCTCGAGCGCGTCGACGGGCGGCGGCAGCTTGCCCGGCGTGCCGCGCCGCAGGTTGATGAACTGCTGTTGCAGCGACGTGAACAGGCGCCGCGCCTCGTCGTCGGTCTCGGCCGCGAACACGTTGACGCCGACCATCGCATGCGGCTTCGGCCACGCGGCCGACGGCCGGTACTGCGCGCGATAGATCTCGAGCGCCCGCATCAGATAGTCGGGCGCGAAGTGCGACGCGAACGCGAACGGCAGCCCGAGCATCGCCGCGAGCTGCGCGCTGAACAGGCTCGAACCGAGCAGCCACACCGGGACGTCGAGCCCCGCGCCAGGCACCGCGCGCACGCGCTGGCCGGGGACCGGCTCCGCGAAGTAGCGCTGCAGTTCGGCGACGTCGTCCGGGAACGAATCCGCGCTACCGATCAGGTCGCGGCGCAGCGCGCGCGACGTGGTCTGGTCGGTGCCGGGCGCGCGGCCGAGGCCGAGGTCGATGCGCCCCGGATACAGCGACGCGAGCGTGCCGAACTGCTCGGCGATCACGAGCGGCGCATGGTTCGGCAGCATGATGCCGCCCGAGCCGACCCGGATCGTCTGCGTGGCGCCCGCGACGTGGCCGATCACGACGGCGGTGGCCGCACTCGCGATCCCCGGCATGTTGTGATGCTCGGCCAGCCAGTAACGCCGGTAGCCCCAGCGCTCCGCGTGCTGCGCGAGATCGACGGTGTTGCGGAACGCCTGCGAGGCGTCGGCGCCGGCCGGAATGGGCGCGAGATCGAGTACGGAAAACGGTGTCATCGGAAGACCTTCGAAACGGGGTGGCGTGGTGATGCGCTGACGCAACAGACGCCAAGGATTTTGCCAAAGGGTTCCGGAACGTGCTGGCGGCGCGCGGATACCCATGCGCCTTACAGGGGTGCAGGGTTGCTTGCGACCATCGTTGCGAAAATCAATCTAATCGCTGATTAATTACCAAACTTTACGGCGATTGGAAGTGAAACCGCATCGACATACAAATTTGCACGAAACGTTTGATTTTAAAGACTGCAATACGCCTGCAAAGTGCTTACGCTAATGTGAACGTGGCCGGGCCGATCAGGCTCGTCGACCGCTCAGCTTTGCCGGAATTGCACTAGTCCGTTTCGCGTAGCACCGCGCGCGGGGGGGCGCAGACTGCTAAAATCCGCCGCCTGCCCATCTTGTGCCGATGGAGCCATTCGAGTCTTCCCGCATGCCGTCCGGGCGCTGCGCGGGGATACGCCACGCGAAGCCGGGCATGGCCGAACCCGAACAACGGGTCGCGCCTTCCCCTTACAGACGCTGCTGGAACAAGGAGTCGGGTCGTGCCCGCGTTCGTCGTTGTCGGAATACCGCATCACGCTCAATCACGCTCAAGCGTTTGCCATGGCGCCCACGTCGCCGGGAGGCATCGCACATGACGCCCACCGCCACGCTGCTCGACTGGCTCCTGATCGCGTTCACGCTGGCCGCGGCCGGCTATGCGCTCGTCGCGGCCTTCGCGCCGCGGCCGCGCACGCCGCGCACGACGGTGCGCGACGGCTTCGAGCCGGTCAGCGTGCTGAAGCCGCTGTGCGGCGCGGAGCCGCACCTGTATGAAAACCTCGCGACCTTCTGCGCGCAGCGCCATCCTCGCTACGAGGTGCTGTTCGGCGTCGCATCGTCGGCCGATCCGGCCGCGGCCGTCGTCGAGCGGCTGCGCGCCGATCATCCGGATTGCGACATCACGCTCGTGATCGACGCGCGTGTGCACGGCAAGAACCTGAAGGTCAGCAACCTCATCAATCTCGCCGAGCGCGCGAAATACGGCCGCATCGTGATCGCGGACAGCGACATCGCGGTGCAGCCCGACTATCTGGAGCGCGTGACGGCGCCGCTCGCGGACCCGTCGGTCGGGGTCGTCACGTGCCTGTATCATGCGCGCAGCGTCGGCGGCTTCTGGACGCGGATCGGCGCGCAGTTCGTCGACGCGTGGTTCGCGCCGTCGGTGCGGATCACCCACCTCGGCCGCTCGAGCCGCTTCGGCTTCGGCGCGACGCTCGCGCTCACGCGCGACACGCTCGACCGGATCGGCGGTCTCTTCGCGCTGAAGGACGAGCTGGCCGACGATTTCTGGCTGGCCGAGCTGCCGCGCCGCCTCGGGCGGCGCACCGTGCTGTCCGAGGTCGAGGTCGCGACCGACGTGATCGAACCGTCGTTCGGGCCGCTGTGGCACCGCGAGACGCGCTGGCTGCGCACGATTCGTTCGCTGAACCGGGCCGGCTTCGCGTTCCTGTTCATCA
Source organism: Burkholderia sp. AcTa6-5 (assembly GCF_017815075.1). Lineage (NCBI taxonomy): Bacteria > Pseudomonadati > Pseudomonadota > Betaproteobacteria > Burkholderiales > Burkholderiaceae > Burkholderia > Burkholderia sp. AcTa6-5. The sequence goes on from NZ_JAGIQE010000023.1 coordinate 108,386, forward strand.
CGTTTACCGTGCCGTGGCTCGCGATCGGCGCGGTGCTGGCATTGCGCCTCGACGGCACCTTCGCCGGCACGCTGGCGGGCGGGGCGGCCGCGGTCGGCGCATTCGGGCGGCTCGTGCTGCACGCGCGCGGCGAGGACGGCTGGCGCGCGTTCTGGCGCGACCTGCCGCTCGTCGCGGTGCGCGACACGCTGCTCGCGCTCGAGTGGCTCGTGGCCGTGTTCGGCACGCAGGTCGTGTGGCGCGGCGCCAGGATGACGGTCGTCGGCGGCGAACGCGCGACGGCGGCCGTGGAAGCAGTGGACGGCCGCTAGCGCCGTCGATCGAACCCGGCCCGCGGGCCGAGACGCGTCGCACGGCGAAGCCGCGCGGCGCGACATGACAGAGAGGCGGGCGCCGGCAGGGCGGCCCGCGGTTTTTTGACTGAATCGTTGTAACGAAACGAACTATGCAGGCTACCGGAGCATTCATGAAAACGCTGTTCTTGCAGGCCCCTTCGTATGACGGCTTCGACGGCGGAGCCGGCTCGCGCTATCAGGCGAAGCGCGAAATCCGTTCCTTCTGGTATCCGACCTGGCTCGCGCAGCCGGCCGCGCTCGTGCCGGGCAGCCGCGTCGTCGATGCGCCGGCCGACGGGCTGTCGGTCGAGGAAACGCTGAAGATCGCCAACGACTACGACCTCGTGATCATCCATACGAGCACGCCGTCGTTCCCGACCGACGCGATGTTCGCGCAGGACCTGAAGAAGATGAAGCCGTCGATGCGGGTCGGCATGGTCGGCGCGAAGGTGATGGTCGATCCGCACAACTCGCTGACGGCGAGCGACGCGATCGACTTCGTGTGTCGCGAGGAATTCGACTACACCTGCAAGGAAATCGCCGAAGGCAAGCCGTTCCCCGAAATCAAGGGCTTGAGCTGGCGCGCGAAGGACGGCTCGATCGAGCACAACGAAGCGCGTCCGATCCTGGAGAACATGGACGAGCTGCCGTTCGTCGCGCCCGTCTACAAGCGCGACCTGAAGATCGACAACTACTTCATCGGCTACCTGAACTATCCGTACGTGTCGATCTACACGGGCCGCGGCTGCAAGTCGCGCTGCACGTTCTGCCTGTGGCCGCAGACGGTCAGCGGCCATCGCTACCGCACGCGCTCGGTCGAGAACGTGCTCGCGGAAGCGAAGTGGATCCGCGACAACATGCCGGAAGTGAAGGAACTGATGTTCGACGACGACACCTTCACCGACGACCTGCCGCGCGCCGAAGCCATCGCCATCGGCCTGGGCAAGCTCGGCATCACGTGGTCGTGCAACGCGAAGGCCAACGTGCCGTACAAGTCGCTGAAGATCATGAAGGACAACGGCCTGCGCCTGCTGCTGGTCGGCTTCGAATCGGGCGACGACCAGATCCTCGTGAACATCAAGAAGGGCGTGCGCACCGATTTCGCGCGCCGCTTCAGCGCGGACTGCAAGAAGCTCGGCATCAAGATCCACGGCACCTTCATCCTCGGCCTGCCGGGCGAGACGCAGGAGACGATCAGGAAGACGATCGAGTACGCGAAGGAAATCAACCCGCACACGATCCAGGTGTCGCTCGCCGCGCCGTATCCGGGCACGACGTTGTACAAGCAGGCCGTCGAGAACGGCTGGATGGAAGAGAACAAGACCATCAACCTGGTCAGCAAGGAAGGCGTGCAGCTCGCGGCGATCGGCTATCCGCACCTGTCGCGCGACGAGATCTATCACCATCTCGAGCAGTTCTATCGCCAGTTCTACTTCCGCCCGTCGAAGATCTGGGAAATCGTGCGCGAGATGCTGACGAGCTGGGACATGATGAAGCGTCGCCTGCGCGAAGGCGTCGAGTTCTTCCGTTTCCTGCGCGCGCACGAGGCCTGATCCGTGACGACGCAGCGGGCGGCGCGGGCGCTGATCTTTACCGCGGACGACTTCGGGCTGCACCCGCGCGTCAACGCGGCGGTCGAGCGTGCGCATCGCGACGGCGTGCTGAACGCCGCCAGCCTGATGGTCGGTGCGCCTGCGGCGCAGGATGCGATCGAGCGCGCGCGGCGGCTGCCGTCGCTCGCGGTCGGCCTGCATCTGGTGCTCGCGGACGGGCCGGCCACGCTGCCCGCGCACGAGATTCCCGCGCTCGTCGGCCTTGACGGGCGCTTCGGCGACGCGATGGCGAAGGACGGCTGTCGCTTCTTCTTCCTGCCGCACGTGCGCGCGCAACTGCGCCGCGAGATCCGTGCGCAGTTCGACGCGTTCGCGGCGAGCGGCCTGCCGCTCGATCACGTGAACGCGCACAAGCATTTCCACCTGCACCCGACCGTGCTGTCGATGATCGTCGAGATCGGCCGCGACTACGGGCTGCGCGCGGTGCGGCTGCCGTACGAAACGAGCGCGCCCGCGCTGCTCAAGCCGTGGATCGCGCTGGTGCGCGCGCGGCTCGACCGGGCCGGGCTCGCGCACAACGACTACGTGGTCGGCATCGAGCATACGGGTGCGATGGACGAGGCCGTGCTGCTCGACGCGCTCGCGAAGCTGCCGCCGGGCGTCGGCGAGATCTACTGCCATCCGGCCGAAGCCGGCGACGGTCCGATCACGCCGACGATGGCCGGCTACCGACCGGTCGACGAACTGGATGCGCTGCTGTCGCCGCGTGTCGCGGCCGCGCTGAAGGCGGCGGGCGTCGCGACCGGCGGCTTTGCCGACGTGTTCGGCGGGCCCGCGGCCCGGCGCGGCGCGCATGCGTCGCGCGCACCGGGAGCGCAGCCGTCATGAGCAAGTGGATCAAGTGGCTCGGCTGGCCGATCGGCATCGGCATCCTGCTCGCGCTGGGGCTGCACGAAGGCGTCGGCGACGTGTCGCAGATGCTCGCGCGCGCCGGTTACGCGCTGCTGTGGCTCGTGCCGTTCCACGCGCTGCCGCTGCTGCTCGATGCATACGCGTGGCACCAGTTGCTCGACCGGCGCGCGTCGCTGGCGTTCCTGTGGTGGATCGCGACCGTGCGCGAGGCCGTGAACCGGCTGCTGCCCGTGGTCGGGATCGGCGGAGAGATCGTCGGCATCCGGCTCGCGCGCTGGCAGGTGCCCGACGCGAGCCGCGTGACCGCGTCGGTGATCGTCGAGGTGCTCGTGACGATCGTCGTCCAGTATGCGTTCGCGGCGCTCGGCCTCGTGCTGCTGCTCGCGACGACCGACAACATGGGCGGCGGCACGATCGGCCTCGCGCTGCTGCTGACGCTGCCGTTGCCGGTGCTCGGCGTCGTGCTGATGCGGCGCGGCGGCATCTTCCATGCGATCGAGCGTTTCGCGGGCCGCCTGCTCGGCGATTCGCACCGGCTGCTGCAGGGCGTCGACGGCCGCCGGCTCGACGCCGACATCGATTCGCTGATGTCGCGCACGGGTCTGTTGTTCAGCGCGTTCTTCTGGCAATTGGCCGGCTACGTGCTCGGCGCGCTCGAGATCTACTGGGCGCTCGCGCTGCTCGGCCATCCGGTGTCGATCGGCGGCGCGATCGCGATCGAGGCGATGACGCAGGCCGTCCGGCATGCGGCGTTCATGGTGCCGGGCGGGCTCGGCGTGCAGGAGGCGACCGTCGTGCTGCTCGCGCAGATGTTCGGCGTCGACCGCGAGACGGCGCTGTCGCTCGCGGTGGTCAAGCGTGGCCGCGAAGTGCTGTTCGGCTGCCTCGCGCTCGGCTCGTGGCAGCTTGCCGAGCTGGTGCGCACGCGCGGCCGTCCGGGCGCGCCGCCGAGTGGGCCGCGCCCGGCGCCGCCGGCGACTCGGGCGTCCGAAGCCCGGACCGAAACCGAAACGACGCATTGAACCTCCGACGGGCCGCGCGGCCCGTCTCGCGCTTTCGGCGCCGCGCGGGTATCCTTCGCGTGTTTCTCCACGCTCCATTCTTCCGATGATTTTTCGTTTCCGGCTGCTTTCCGTGACGATGCTGGCCGCCGCGCTGGCGCTGACCGGTTGCGACGACCAAGGCCATCTCGACGTGCAACGTATCAGGGACTTCTTCAACGCGATCAAGCCCGCGCCGCTGCTGCTGAAGGGGCTGAAGGTCGGCGAATCGACCGAGGCCGACGTGCGTGGCACGATGGGCAAACCCGAGACCGAGCGCACGTTCACCGACGGCTCGAAGCGTCTCGAATATCCGCGCGGCCCGATGGGCAACCAGACGTGGTTCGTCGATCTCGACGCGAACGGGCGCTACACGGGCGCGACGCAGGTGCTGACCGCCGAGAATTTCGCGAAAGTGCGCCCGGGGATGGACGAGGACGAGGTGCGGCGCCTGCTCGGCAAGCCCGGCGACGTCGCGCAGTATCCGCTGAAACCCGAGACGGTCTGGAGCTGGCGCTGGCTCGAGGACGGCGTCAACACCGACGCGTTCTTCAACGTCCATTTCGGCCCGGACGGGCTCGTCTATACGACATCGCGCTCCGACATCCTGAAAGGGCGGTGACGCTCACGCGCGGCGCTTCTTCAGCCAGCCCGCGCAGCGCGTCGCGGGCATGAGCGAGCGATTGTGTGGCGTCGGTCCGGATCTGCCCATTCGGCCTGACGGCCAAGCCGGCGCTATATCGAAAAAGCGACCGGAAAATTGCAAAAAGCCCGCTTCCCGGCGCGTCATCGGACTGTCAGGAAGCGGGTTTTTTCCTTTTGAAACAGCGGCGTAGGCCGTGCGCAGAAATGATGGGACGAATTGTTGCGACGCAGCAATCGCGCGCACGGTGATTTGAGGCAAATAATTTCGCTTGCGACTATCCGCGTCAGCCCGGCGCGGGACAGGCATACGCGTCGGCATTCATTCAACTCTGGAGACGCGCGTGTTCCTTTACGGCTTTGGTCCCGTCCTCTGGGCCGGCACCGTGCAGACCATCGAGCTGTCGGTGCTGTCGCTCGCCACTGCGGTGGCGCTGGGGCTGATCGGCGCGGTGGCGAAGCTGTCGCACAACCGGGTGCTGCGAGCGATCGCGACCGGTTATACGACGCTGATCCGCTCGGTGCCCGACCTTGTGCTGATGCTGCTGCTGTTCTACAGCATCCAGATCTGGCTGAATCAGTTCACCGACCTCGTCGGCTGGAACCAGATCGACATCGATCCGTTCGTGGCCGGCGTGCTGACGCTCGGCTTCATCTACGGCGCGTACTTCACCGAGACGTTTCGCGGCGCGTTCCTGTCGGTGCCGCGCGGCCAGCTCGAAGCCGGTTCGGCTTACGGGATGAGCGGCGCGCGCGTGTTCGTGCGGATCATGTTTCCGCAGATGATGCGCTTTGCGCTGCCGGGCATCGGCAACAACTGGCAGGTGCTCGTGAAGGCGACCGCGCTGGTGTCGATCATCGGTCTCGCGGACGTCGTGAAGGCCGCGCAGGACGCCGGCAAGAGCACGTTCAACATGTTCTTCTTCATCCTCGTCGCGGCGCTGATCTATCTCGCGATCACGACCGTCTCCAACCTCGTGCTGATCCAGCTCGAGAAGCGTTATTCCATGGGCGTGCGGCACGCAGAACTATGATCGAGATCCTCCAGGAATTCGGCAAGGCGTTCCTTTTCTGGGACGGCCAGCGCCTGTCCGGCCTCGCGGTGACGCTGTGGCTGCTCGTCGCGTCGATTTCGCTCGGCTTCGTGTGCGCGGTGCCGCTCGCGGTCGCGCGCGTGTCGAGGAACAAGTGGGTGTCGATGCCCGTGCGGTTCTACACGTACGTGTTCCGCGGCACGCCGCTCTACGTGCAGCTGCTGCTGATGTACACGGGCATGTACAGCCTCGAGTTCGTGCGCTCGCACTCGCTGCTCGACGCGTTTTTCCGCAGCGGTTTCAACTGCGCGATCCTCGCGTTCGCGCTGAACACCTGCGCGTACACCACCGAGATCTTCGCCGGCGCGATTCGTGCGATCCCGCACGGCGAGGTCGAGGCGGCGCGGGCCTACGGGATGTCGCCGTTCACGATGTACCGCCGCGTGATCCTGCCGTCGGCGCTGCGCCGCGCGCTGCCGCTGTACAGCAACGAGGTGATCCTGATGCTGCACGCGACGACCGTCGCGTTCACCGCGACCGTGCCGGACATCCTGAAGGTCGCGCGCGACGCCAATTCCGCGACCTACATGGCGTTCCAGTCGTTCGGGATCGCCGCGCTGATCTATCTTGCGGTATCGTTCGCACTCGTCGCGGCGTTTCGCCGCGCGGAGCGCCACTGGCTCGCGTATCTCGCGGCCGCCCGTCATTGAATTACTTCGAGGAGAGCCAGTTGGCCGAGATCACTCAAACGAGCGCGTCCGCTTCCGTCAAGCTTGCCGCGGTCGACATCCACAAGCGCTATGGCGACAACGAGGTGCTCAAGGGCGTGTCGCTGAACGCGAAGGCCGGCGACGTCATCAGCATCATCGGCGCGAGCGGCTCGGGCAAGAGCACGTTCCTGCGCTGCATCAATTTTCTCGAGCGGCCGAATGCGGGGCAGATCGTCGTCGACGGCGAGGCCGTGCGCACGAAGACCGACCGCGCCGGCGCGCTCGAAGTCGCCGATCACAAGCAGTTGCAGCGCATCCGCACGAAGCTCGCGATGGTGTTCCAGCACTTCAACCTGTGGGCGCACATGAACGTGCTCGAGAACGTGATGGAAGCGCCCGTGCACGTGCTCGGCATTTCGAAGAAGGAAGCCGAGGAGCGTGCGCGCGAGTACCTGGAGAAGGTCGGTCTGCCGCCGCGCGTCGAGAAGCAGTATCCGTCGCATCTGTCGGGCGGCCAGCAGCAGCGCGTGGCGATCGCGCGGGCGCTGGCGATGCATCCGGACGTGATGCTGTTCGACGAGCCGACCTCCGCGCTCGATCCGGAACTGGTGGGCGAAGTGCTGAAGGTGATGCAGAAGCTGGCCGAGGAAGGCCGCACGATGATCGTCGTCACGCACGAGATGGGTTTCGCGCGCAACGTGTCGAATCATGTGATGTTCCTGCATCAGGGGCGGACCGAGGAAGAGGGCGATCCGAAGGAGGTGCTGGTGCGCCCGCAGAGCGAGCGGCTCAAGCAGTTCCTGTCGGGCAGCCTCAAGTAACGCGACAGGGCAGGTTTCAACGTGGTACCGGTGTCTCGTCCCGCAGGCGCCACCCGCACGACGCAGGTGGCGATCGTTGCATTGCCGCCCGTGTCGATGTCGGGCGTGGGTCCGATCGTCGATGCGCTGAATCTCGCGAACGAGATCGACGGACGCCTGCTGTATCGCTGGCAGGTGTGTTCGTGGGACGGTCGGCCGGTGCCGCTCGCGGGCGGCGCGCAGTGGCATGCCGATGCGGCGTTCAACGATGCGATCGCGTGCGACTGGGTAATCGTCGTGTCCGAGCGGTTTCAGCAGTTTGCCGATTACCGGTTGTTTCTCGCGAGTCTCGCGCGGGTCGGGCAGCGTACGCCCGTTGTGACCGGCATTCATCACGGCGTGTGGTGGCTGGCGATGGCCGGGCAGCTTTCCGGGTATCGCGTGAGCGTGAACTGGGAGACGTATCAGCAGTTCGCCGAGCAGTTCGAGCGGTCGATCGTCACGCAGCAGATCTTCGAGATCGATCGCGATCGGGCCACCTGTGCCGGTGGGCAGGCGACCGTCGATTTCATGTTGGCCATGATTGGCCGGGAACATGGGGTGGATCTCGCGGAGCGGATTGCTGATGCGCTCGGGGCCGGGACGCTGCGGAGTGGTGAGGAGCGCCAACGGATTCCTTTTGTTACCGCGCCCGGTGAGCGACATCCTCGGTTGAATGATGCTTTGCTTTTGATGGAAGCCAATATCGAGGATCCGCTTACTACCGATGAGATCGCCGGGCTCGTCGGCGTTTCACGCCGGCAACTGGAGCGGCTCTTTCGACAGTATCTCGGGGCAATGCCCTCGAAGTATTACCTCAATCTTCGGTTGCTCAAGGCAAGGACGCAGTTGCAGCGGACCAGCAAGTCTGTCGTTCAGGTTTCTCTCGCTTGTGGGTTCTCTTCTGCTGCGCACTTCTCTAACGCTTATCGCGAAAGGTTTGGTGTTACGCCTCGGGAGGATCGAAGAGCGTGGCTCGAGAAGCAGACCGGCGGCGGCAGCGAACCTCGGGGTGGGGCGCTCGTCGAGCGCGGGAAGGATTGAGATCCGGGTTTGACTTGGTTTGGTTGGCGGTCCGCCCGCGGTTGGCGTGAAGCACCTGTGATCGTGTCGGTCTATTAGCGTCGCCCCTCCGCGGGGCAGCGGTCACTTTTCTTTGTCTTGCCAAAGAAAAGTAACCAAAAGAAAGGCGCTCGGATAACGCATGACTTACCGGTGCCATGGCACCCCAAGTGGTCCGCACAAAAGTGTCCGCGCCAGTCAGGAATCCGGAGTGGTTCGAGCAATGGTTCTGACATCTCTCGTTACCCCACGGAGTGGTATACCGTCCGCTAGCTCCATCCTCGCTACGCTCGGCTGGAAGGTACTTCAGGGCGGGGAGGGCGCTCTTGCTTCCTGCATGAACTGTCGACTGCCAGGCACTTTTTCTGCTCTCCGCATTTGTATGACCGGATCGTTTGACGATCGATGTCTGCGCGAGACGATGTATTTGTGTCCCCCATTTTTTCACGGGCAGAGCAGCGAATTCCCGTTTATCGAAAGTAGAGCGAGTGCCTTGCAACGGGCGGAAGATGGCGGCATTGGCCGGGATGGACCTATCGGCCGAGCGAAGCGAGGACGGAGCTAGCGAGCGGTATACCGCTCCGTGGGGCAGGCAGTGGTGTCAGAACCATTGCTCGAACCACTCCGGTTTCGTGACTGGCGCGGACACTTTTGTGCGGACCACTTCGTTGGCGATGGCACCGGGAGGTTATGCGATATCCGAGCGCCTTTCTTTTGGTTACTTTTCTTTGGCAAGACAAAGAAAAGTGACCGCTGCCCCGCGGAGGGGCGACGCTAATAGACCGACACGATCGCAGGTGCGTCACGACCCGGGAAGCCGACCCCAGACGAGCGAGAAAAAGCCCCAAAATACCGACACGGCGTAGCCGCCCCGGCCAGCCCGAAAGGGCAAAACCAAAACCTTCCGATAGAACCCGTCGCAATTCCGCAAGACGCTTGCGTCACCCTTCCCTAAACTTGATCCTGTTGAACCCTCTTACGAAACCGAAAGGAACGACCATGACGACCTCGACCGTGACCCGCCAGACATTCGACGAAGTGATGGTGCCGGTATTCTCTCCCGCGCCGTTCGTGCCGGACCGTGCAGAGGGCTCCCGCGTGTGGGACACGGCCGGCCGCGAGTACGTGGATTTCGCGTGCGGCATCGCGGTCACGTCGCTGGGCCACGGCCACCCGGAACTGCTGAAGGTGCTGGACGAACAAGGCCGCAAGCTCTGGCACATCGGCAACGGCTACACGAACGAGCCGGTGCTGCGCCTCGCGAAGCGCCTCGAATCGCTGACCTTCGCCGACCGCGCATTCTTCGCGAACTCGGGCGCGGAAGCGAACGAAGCCGCACTGAAGCTCGCGCGCCGCGTCGCGTTCGACCGCCACGGCGCAGACAAATACGAAATCGTGTCGTTCGTGCAGTCGTTCCACGGCCGCACGTTCTTCACGGTCAGCGTCGGCGGCCAGCCGAAATACTCGGAAGGCTTCGGCCCGGTGCCGGAAGGCATCAAGCACCTGCCGTTCAACGACATCGAAGCCGCGAAGGCCGCAATCGGCCCGAAAACCTGCGCCGTGATCGTCGAGCCGGTGCAAGGCGAGGGCGGCGTGATCCCGGCCGATCCGGCATTCCTGAAGGCACTGCGCGAAGCGTGCGACGCCAACGGCGCACTGCTGATCTTCGACGAAGTGCAAACGGGCGTGGGCCGCACCGGCCAGTTCTACGCCTACATGGACACGGGCGTCACGCCGGACATCCTGACGACCGCCAAGGCGCTCGGCAACGGCTTCCCGATCGGCGCGATGCTGACGACGAACGAACTGGCCGCGCACTTCAAGGTCGGCGTGCACGGCACGACGTACGGCGGCAACCCGCTCGCATCGGCGATCGCGGACAAGGTCGTCGAACTGATCGGCGACCCGGCGCTGCTCGAAGGCGTGCGCGAACGCAGCGTGCGCCTGAAGGGCGCACTCGAACGCATCAACGCGCGCTTCGGCATCTTCAAGGACATCCGCGGCAAGGGCCTGCTGGTCGGCGCGGAACTCACCGCCGCATTCGACGGTCGCGCGAAGGATTTCGTCACCGCCGCCGCCGAGCACGGGCTGATCATGCTGATCGCCGGCCCGAACGTGCTGCGCTTCGTTCCGTCGCTGGTGATCCCGTTCGACCTGCTCGACGAAGGCGTGAAGCGCTTCGAGAAGGCGGTCGAACAAGTGCTTGCCGCACAGGAAGCCACCGCGCGCTGATCGGCGCCCCCCATCGCAGACAGGAACGACGATGCTATTTGTTCGCCCCGGCAAACTCACGGATCTCGATGCGCTCGCGCACATGGCGCGCACCGCGCAGCCGGTCCTGCACTCGCTGCCGCACGACCGCGCGGCGCTCGAAGCGCGCGTGGCGCTCTCCGAGGATTCGTTTCGCGCGGACGTCGACTTCGCCGGCGAGGAGTTCTACCTCTTCGTGCTCGAGGATTCGACAACCGGCAAGCTGCTCGGCACGGCGAGCATCGTGGCCGCGGCCGGCTACTCGGAACCGTTCTACGCGTTCCGCAACGACGCGCTGATCCACGCGTCGCGCGAGCTGCACGTGAACCGCAAGATCCACGCGCTCACGATGTCGCACGAGCTGACCGGCAAGAGCCGGCTCGCGGGCTTCTACGTCGATCCGTCGCTGCGCGGCGACGCGGCCGCGCACCTGATCTCGCGCGCCCGGATGATGTATATCGCCGCGAACCGCCGCCGCTTCACGCCGGAAGTGTTCACGCTGCTGCTCGGCGTGAGCGACGGCAACGGCGCGTCGCCGTTCTGGGAAGCGGTGGGCCGCAAGTTCTTCGGCCGCGACTTCACCGACGTCGACATCGCATCGGGCGGTCGCAGCCGCACGTTCATCGCGGAAGTGATGCCGGCCTATCCGCTGTACGTGCCGCTGTTGCCGGAAGCCGCTCAGCGCGTGCTCGGCGAGCCGAACGAAACGGCATTGCTCGCGTACGACATCCATCTCGAGGAAGGCTTCGAGCCTGACCGCTTCGTCGACATCTTCGACGCGGGCCCGGTGCTGACCGCGCAGGTCGACCGCACCGCGTGCGTGAAGCAGGCGTCGGAGCGCGTCGTGCGCGAGGCCGCGCATCAGCAGGGCGACGTCGCGTACATGGTGTCGACGGGCAGCGGCGAATCGTTCCGCTGCGTGCTGGCCGACCTGCCGGGCGACACGGCCGATGCGCGGAGCACCGAGGCGCCGCTCGCCGGCGACGTGCGCGCGGCGCTCGATGTGAAGGAAGGCGATGTCGTGCGCTGCGTGCCGCTGCATCGCCGCGACGATGAAGATTTGAAGGGAGACGCAGCATGATCGTCGTTCGGGTCGTACAAACGGGCGACGTCGACGCGCTCGTGTCGCTCGCGCAGGAAACCGGGCCGGGCCTGACCACGTTCAAGCCCGACCGCGACGCGCTGGCCGCGCGCATCGAACGCTCGCGCCGCACGCTCGAAGGCCACGCGGCGCCCGGCGAGGCCGGCTACTTCTTCGTGATGGAAGATTCGAAGACGCGCGACATCGCGGGCGTGTGCGGAATCGAGACGCAGGTCGGCCTCGAACAACCGTTCTACAACTATCGCGTGAGCACGGTCGTGCATGCGAGCCAGGAGCTCGGCGTGTGGACGCGGATGTCCGCGCTGAACATCTCGCACGACCTGACGGGCTACGCGGAAGTGTGCTCGCTGTTCCTGAGCCCGCGCTATCGGACGGGCGGCGTCGGCGGCCTGCTGTCGCGCTCGCGCTTCATGTTCATCGCGCAGTTCCGCGACCGCTTTCCGGAACGCATCTGCGCGGAACTGCGCGGCCACTTCGACGAGGACGGCACGTCGCCATTCTGGCGCGCGGTCGGTTCGCACTTCTACCAGATCGATTTCAACGCGGCCGATTACCTGAGCTCGCACGGCCGCAAGTCGTTCCTCGCGGAACTGATGCCGCGCTACCCGGTGTACGTCGACCTGCTGCCGCAGGACGCGCAGGACGCGGTCGGCCTCACGCATCGCGACACGCTGCCGGCCCGCAAGATGCTCGAAGCGGAAGGGCTGCGCTACCAGAATCACGTCGACATCTTCGACGCGGGCCCGGTGCTCGAATGCCATGTGAACGACCTGCGCACGGTGCGCGAGAGCGTCGTCGTGCCGGTTGCGATCGGCGTGCCGGATGCAAGCGATAACGCGCCCCGGTCGCTCGTGTCGAACACGTCGCTCGGCGATTTCCGCGTCGGCGTCGCGCCGGGCGTGGTTGAGAACGGCGCGTTCGTGTTGTCGGCCGACGATGCCGCCGCGCTCGACGTGAAGGCCGGCGATCCGGTCCGCGTGCTGCCGCTCAAAGTCAAACAGGGATAAACGAATCATGACGGAACTCTTCATCGACGGCGCCTGGGTCGCAGGCTCGGGCCCCGTCTTCGCGTCGCGCAACCCGGGTACCGATGAAATCGCATGGCAGGGCGGCAGCGCATCGGCAGCGGACGTCGACCGTGCGGTCGCGAGCGCACGCCGCGCATTCGCCGGCTGGTCGGCGCTTGACTTCGAAGCGCGCTGCGAAATCGTCAAGCGCTTTGCCGCGTTGCTCACCGAACGCAAGGAAGCGATCGCGACCGCGATCGGCCGCGAGACCGGCAAGCCGCTGTGGGAAGCGCGCACCGAAGTCGCGGCGATGGCCGCGAAGGTCGGCATCTCGATCCAGGCCTATCAGGAACGCACCGGCGAGAAGCGCCAGGACATGGCCGACGGCGTCGCGGTGCTGCGTCACCGCCCGCACGGCGTCGTCGCGGTGTTCGGCCCGTACAACTTCCCCGGCCACTTGCCGAACGGTCATATCGTGCCGGCGCTGATCGCCGGCAACACCGTGGTGTTCAAGCCGTCGGAGCTTGCCCCGGGCGTCGCGCGCGCGACGGTCGACGTGTGGCGCGAAGCCGGGCTGCCGGCCGGCGTGCTGAATCTCGTGCAGGGCGAGAAGGACACCGGCATCGCGCTCGCGAATCACCGCCAGATCGACGGGCTATTCTTCACCGGCAGCTCGGATACCGGCACGCTGCTGCACAAGCAGTTCGGCGGCCGTCCGGAAATCGTGCTCGCGCTCGAGATGGGCGGCAACAACCCGCTCGTGATCGGCGAGGTCGAGGACATCGACGCCGCCGTGCATCACACGATCCAGTCGGCGTTCCTGTCGGCCGGCCAGCGCTGCACGTGCGCACGCCGCATCTTCGTGCCGCAGGGCGCGTTCGGCGATCGCTTGCTCGCACGCTTTGCCGACGTCACGTCGAAAATCACCGCCGACGTGTTCGATGCCGATCCGCAGCCGTTCATGGGCGCGGTGATCTCGGCACGTGCGGCCGCGAAGCTGGTCGATGCGCAGGCGCGCCTGGTCGAGCAGGGCGCGAAGCCGATCATCGCGATGACGCAGCGCGATCCGCGCCTCGGCTTCGTGAACGCGGCGATCGTCGACGTGACGGGCGTCGCGAACCTGCCCGACGAAGAACATTTCGGCCCGCTCGCGCAGATCGTCCGCTACGCGACGTTCGACGAAGCGATCGAGCGCGCGAACGACACGGCGTTCGGCCTGTCCGCGGGCTTGCTGGCCGATGACGCCAACGCATGGGATCACTTCCGCCGCACGATCCGCGCCGGGATCGTCAACTGGAACCGCCCGACCAACGGCGCATCGTCGGCCGCGCCGTTCGGCGGCACGGGCCGCTCGGGCAACCATCGGCCGAGCGCGTACTACGCGGCCGACTATTGCGCGTACCCGATGGCGTCGGTGGAAAGCACGCAACTGACTCTGCCCGCGAGCCTGTCGCCGGGCCTGCATTTCTGATCGAGGGAGCGACGATGAACGCACAAGAAGCCAATTTCGACGGGCTCGTCGGCCCGACCCACAACTACGCCGGGCTGTCGTTCGGCAACGTGGCGTCGCTGAACAACGAGAAGTCGGCCGCGAACCCGAAGGCCGCCGCGAAGCAGGGGCTGCGCAAGATGAAGCAGCTCGCGGACCTCGGTTTCGCGCAAGGCGTGCTGCCGCCGCAGGAGCGGCCGTCGCTGCGCCTGTTGCGCGAGCTCGGCTTCTCCGGCAAAGACGCGGACGTGATCGCGAAGGCGGCGAAGCAGGCGCCCGAACTGCTCGCCGCGGCGAGCTCGGCGTCGGCGATGTGGACCGCGAACGCGGCCACCGTCAGCCCGTCGGCCGACACGAGCGACGGCCGCGTGCATTTCACGCCGGCGAACCTGTGCAGCAAGCTGCATCGCGCGATCGAGCACGAAGCGACGCGCCGCACGCTGTCGACGCTGTTCGCGGACCCCACGCACTTCGCGGTGCACGAAGCATTGACGGGCACGCCGGCGCTCGGCGACGAAGGCGCGGCGAACCACACGCGCTTCTGCGCGGAATACGGCAAGCCGGGCGTCGAATTCTTCGTGTACGGCCGCGCCGAATACCGCCGCGGCCCCGAGCCGAAGCGCTTCCCGGCACGGCAGACCTTCGAGGCGAGCCGCGCAGTCGCGCATCGCCACGGGCTCGCCGAGGAAGCGACGGTCTACGCGCAACAGGATCCGGACGTGATCGACGCGGGCGTGTTCCACAACGACGTGATCTCGGTCGGCAACCGGGACACGCTGTTCACGCACGAACGCGCGTTCGTCAACAAGCAGGCGATCTACGACACGCTGACCGCCGCGCTCGACGCACGCGGGGCGCGCCTGAACGTGATCGAGGTGCCCGACGCAGCGGTGAGCGTGAACGATGCGGTCACGTCGTATCTGTTCAACAGCCAGCTGCTGTCGCGCGCGGACGGCTCGCAGGTGCTCGTCGTGCCGCAGGAATGCCGCGAGAACGAGCGGGTCGCCGCCTATCTCGATCAACTGGCTGCCGGCAACGGCCCGATTCACGACGTGCTCGTGTTCGACCTGCGCGAAAGCATGAAGAACGGCGGCGGCCCCGCGTGCCTGCGTCTGCGCGTCGTGCTGACCGAAGCCGAGCGCGCGGCCGTCACGTCGAACGTGTGGATCAACGACATGCTGTTCGCGTCGCTCGACGCGTGGATCGACACGCACTATCGCGATCGCCTCGCCCCGGAAGACCTCGCCGATCCGGCGCTGCTCGACGAATCGCGCACGGCGCTCGATGAGCTCACGCAGATCCTGCGCGTCGGTTCGCTGTATGACTTCCAGCGCTGAGGCACGGATGCCGGCCGCCGCGCTGCTCGACGACTTCCTCGCGTTCACGTTGGCCGGTGGCGCGCCGGCCGAACGGGACGGCGCGTGCGCGGGCGGCGCGGTGCGCTGGCGCTGGCTCGGCGACGGGCTGCTCGCGTTCGAACCGGCAGCCGCCGACGCGGCGGCGCGCGCGAGCGTGCTCGTGTCGGCCGGCGTGCACGGCGACGAGACGGCGCCGATCGAGCTGCTGTCGATGCTGGTGCGCGATCTCGCGGCGGGCGCGCTGCCGCTCGCGTGCCGGCTGCTGGTCGTGCTCGGCAACGTGCCGGCGATGCGTGCGGGCGAACGCTATCTCGACGACGACCTGAACCGCCTGTTCAGCGGCCGTCACGCGCAGGTGAGCGCGAGCCGCGAAGCGCCGCGCGCCGCGCAGCTCGAGGCGGCGGCCGCCGCATTCTTCGCGGCCGCGCCGGCAGGCAGCGCGCGCTGGCACATCGACATGCACACGGCGATTCGCGCATCGGTCTTCGAGCAATTCGCGCTGCTGCCGCATACGGGCACGCCGCCGACGCGCGCGATGGTCGAATGGCTCGGCGATGCACGCATCGCGGCCGTGCTGCTGCATACCGCGAAGGGCAACACGTATTCGCATTTCACGGCTGAGCAGTGCGGCGCGCTCGCGTGCACGCTGGAACTCGGCAAGGTGCGGCCGTTCGGCCAGAACGACCTGACGCGCTTCGCGCCGGCCGACCGCGCGGTGCGCAAGCTCGTGTCGGGTGAGCGGCGTGACGTCGACGCCTCATTGCCGCGGGTGTTCACGGTGATCGATCAGATCACCAAGCAGAGCGATGCGCTGGAGCTGTTCGTCGCGGCCGACGTCGCGAACTTCACCGCGTTCGCGCGCGGCACGGTGCTCGCGCAGGACGGCGACTACCGCTATACGGTGAAGCACGACGAGGAACGCATCGTATTTCCGAACCCGACCGTGAAGCCGGGTTTGCGCGCGGGCCTGCTCGTCGTCGATACGACGCGCGACACGCTGGCGGCGCTCGTCTGATCGACGTGCAATCGTACGGACCGCGCATCGTCCGGCAGTCGATTCATTTTTTGCGATGACGCCCGCCCGCCGCGCGGACGGCGCGCTTGCATATTTGCGACACCGTCTTGCAAGTTCGACGGGTCGCGCGGCGGCCGCCGTGCGCGCAGCGCAGCATCGCGCACCGGCGGCCGCTTTGCCGTATCGGGCCGCGCGGATTGGTACAATCGCGGCCTTGCGGCTGTTGCGCCGCATCACGGCGCCGCGTGGGCATTGTCGGGGGCATTCGACCCTGCAATGATGCATGCGTCCGTCGTTCCGGAACATTCGAGTATCGAGGAGAACACCTGATGAAGTTGGATTGGCGTAAAGTGGCCGCGCACGCGGTGGTAGCGGCATCGGCGGTGGCGGCAGGCAGCGCGTTTGCCGCGGATCTGAAGGAGATCCGGTTCGGCGTCGAGGCCTCGTACGCACCGTTCGAATACAAGACGCCCGACGGCAAGCTGACCGGCTTCGACATCGACATCGGCAACGCGGTGTGCGCGAAGCTGAAGACGAAGTGCGTGTGGGTCGAGAACGACTTCGACGGCCTGATCCCGGCGCTGCAGGCGCGCAAGTTCGACGCGATCAACTCGGACATGACGATCACCGACCAGCGCAAGCATGCGATCGCGTTCACCGATCCGATCTACACGATTCCGAACCAACTGATCGCGAAGCAGGGCAGCGGCCTGCTGCCGACCCCGCAATCGCTGAAGGGCAAGCGCGTCGGCGTGCTGCAGGGCACGATCCAGGAAGCGTACGCGAAGAAGAAGTGGGCGCCGGCCGGCGTTGATGTCGTGCCGTATCAGACGCAGGATCTGGCGTATGCCGACCTGAAGTCGGGCCGTCTCGACGCGACGTTCCAGGATTCGGAAGCGGGCTCGAAGGGCTTCCTGACGAAGCCGCAAGGCCAGGGCTTCGCGTTCGCGGGCGGCACGGTCAGCGACGCCGAGATCCTCGGCTCGGGCGTCGGCTTCGGCCTGCGCAAGAACGACGCGGCGCTGAAGACCGCGCTCGATCAGGCGCTGAAGGACCTGAAGGCCGACGGCACGATCGACAACCTCGCGAAGAAGTACTTCAGCGTGCCTGTCACGCTCAAGTAAGCGCCTCGCTCGATCGCACGATGGTAAAAAACCGGCCGCTGATGCGGCCGGTTTGCTTTTGGTGCGCCCGGCAGGGCGCACTCACTTGGAGGTGAAAGTCCTCTACACGCCCGGCAAGGGGAAGTGTTAGCCA
>NZ_JAGIQE010000024.1:0-68593 GCF_017815075.1 Burkholderia sp. AcTa6-5
GGTCATGAACACGATATCTCTAACGCACCGCCCGCAAAGCCCGTTTACACCGTTCCCAAATTCAACAGCCTGCTAGGGTTATCCCCAGATTATGTTGACAGCCCTGTTGATAACCCGCCGGACCCGCACGCAAGTGGTTGAGCGCGCAGCGTTTTGCGCGCGCGAAGGTCGATCGTCACGAAATGGGCAGACGCGGCGGCTGGCCGCATGCTCGATAGCATTCGCGCTGCTCGCCGGTTGCGCGGCACCGCCCTCGCCCACCTCCCACGCGCAACCTGCGGCCTGCACGCAACCGGGCGAAAGCCGCATGCTGCAGGCCGACCTGCTGTTCGGGCGCGACGTCGCCGGCCGCGGCCCCGTCACCGATGCCGAACGCGCGGCCTTCCTCGCCGACACGGTCACGCCGCGCTTCCCCGACGGCCTCACCTACTGGGACACGCACGGCCAGTGGCGCGACCGCTCGAGCGGCGCGATCACGCGCGAAGACAGCTTCGTGCTCCGTATCATCGCCGACGATACGCGCGACACGCGCACGCGGCTCGCCGCGATCCGGCAAGCGTACGTCGAGCGATTTCACCAGCAATCGGTCGGCATGACCGTCGTGCCGGCCTGCGCGTCGTTCTGATTCACCGTCTTCCGCTGGCGGCCGCGCGCAAAAAAACGGGCACCCGAAGGCGCCCGTCGCATGGCTGAAGCCCAGCGTCCCGCTTATTTGCTCTCGAACATGTCCATGATCTGCTGCTTCTCCTGCGGCGTGACGGGCGGCGGCGCCAGCCCGGCCGCGCCGGCCGAACCGAGTGCGTCGTTCGCGCTGATCGCGTTCTCGGCCGGGTTGATGTCGACGTTCGCGACGAAGCCGTTGCCCGGCGTGCGATCGGCGTAGTACAGCTCGCCGTCGATCGTCGTCAGGCCGTCCGGCATCGGCATCTGCTGCTCGGGCACGCCGTTCAGCGCGGTGCGCATGTAGTTCACCCAGATCGGCAACGCGAGCTGTGCGCCGAATTCGCGGCTGCCGAGGCTCTTCGGCTGGTCGAAGCCCATCCACGCGACCGCGACGAGCGATTGCTGATAGCCGGCGAACCAGCCGTCCTTCGCGTCGTTCGTGGTACCCGTCTTGCCCTGCAGGTCGTTGCGGCCCAGCGCGTTGGTGCCCGCGCCCGTGCCGCCCGTCGCGACCGAATGCAGCAGGCTGTTCATCACGTATGCGTTGCGGCCTTCGATCGTGCGCGGCGCCGTGCCGCCCGCGACCACCGGCTGCGACTTCTGCAGCGGCTGGCCGCGCGCGTCGTCGACTTCGGCGATCAGGTACGGATCGACCTTGTAACCGCCGTTCGCGAACACCGCGTAGCCGGTCGCGAGCTGCAGCGGCGTCACGAGGCCCGCGCCGAGCGCCATCGGCAGGTACGGCGGCGTCTTCGCCGGATCGAAGCCGAAGCGCTGCGTCACGTACTGCTGCGCATACTGCGTGCCGATCGACGCGAGGATCCGGATCGACACCAGGTTCTTCGACCGCTGCAGGCCGGTGCGCATCGTCATCGGGCCGTCCGGCTGGTCGTCGTCCTTCGGCTCCCACGCGGTGCCGCCCGGCACGCTCGGCGGGAAGTACAGCGGCGCGTCGTTGATCATCGTCGCCGGTCCGAGCCCCTTGTCGAGCGACGCCGAGTAGATGAACGGCTTGAACGACGAGCCCGGCTGCCGCCACGCCTGCGTCACGTGGTTGAACTTGCTCTTGTTGAAGTCGAAGCCGCCGACGAGCGAGCGGATCGCACCGTCCTGCGGCGCGATCGCGACGAGCGCGCCCTCGACCTGCGGCAGTTGCACGACCTGCCAGCCCGTCTTGCCGTCCTTCAGCACGCGCACGACCGAGCCCGGCTTGATCCGCAGCGCGTTGTTCGCGCGCGGGCTCAGCGCGGCCGACACGAAGCGCAGCCCGGCCGGGCCGATCGTCGTGGTCGCGCCGCCGACGAACTGCACCTCGACCGCGTTCGGCGATGCCGACAGCACGACCGCCGATTGCAGGTCGCCGTTGTCCGGGTGGTCGGCGAGCGCGTCGTCGATCGCCTCGTCGCGCTCGTCGCCGGCCGCGGGCAAGTTGATCGACGCTTCGGGGCCGCGATAGCCGTGACGGCGCTCGTAGTCGAGAATGCCGCGACGCACGGCCTGATACGCGGCTTCCTGGTCGGCCGAATTGATCGTCGTCGTAACGGTCAGCCCGCGCGTATAGGTTTCGTCCTTGTATTGCTCGTACATCATCTGCCGCACCATCTCGGCGACGTACTCGCCGTGCACCGCGTACTGGTTGCCCGGCGTGCGCACGTGAATCTCTTCCTTGATCGCCTGGTCGTACTGCGGCTGCGTGATGTAGCCGATGTCGAGCATGCGCTTCAGGATGTATTCCTGACGCACCTTCGCGCGCTTCGGATTGACGACCGGGTTGTACGCGGACGGCGCCTTCGGCAGCCCCGCGAGCATCGCCGCTTCGGCGACCGTGATGTCCTTCAGGTCCTTGCCGAAGTACACGCGCGCCGCGGCCGCGAAGCCGTACGAGCGCTGGCCGAGATAGATCTGGTTCATGTACAGCTCGAGGATCTGGTCCTTCGTCAGGGCCTTCTCGATCTTGTACGCGAGCAGCATCTCGTAGATCTTGCGCGTGTAGGTCTTCTCGCTCGACAGGAAGAAGTTGCGCGCGACCTGCATCGTGATCGTGCTCGCACCCTGGCGCGCGCCGCCGTGCATCAGGTCGGCCACGCCCGCGCGCAGAATGCCGAGGAAATCGACGCCGCCGTGCTCGTAGAAGCGGTAGTCCTCGATCGCGAGCACGGCCTTCTTCATCACGTCGGGAATGTCCTGGAAGCGCACGAGGCTGCGGCGCTCCTCGCCGAACTCGCCGATCAGCACGTGATCGGCGGTGAAGACGCGCAGCGGCACCTTCGGCTGGTAATGGGTCAGCGCATCGAGCGACGGCAGTTGCGGCGCCATCACGACCAGCGCGTAGCCGACGATCAGCGCGCCGACGACGGCCAGCGTCGCGAACAAGCCGACGAACCACAGCGCGACGCGCGAGCCGAACGTGCGGCGGCGCCCTCCGCCACCGCCACCGCGCTGCTGCGCGCGGCGGCCGTCGTCGCGATCGTCGTCATCGGGGTAATAGGCCCCGGACGGCGAACGGCGCAGCGTGTAGTGGGGTTCGTTCCTGTCGGAAGAAGAAGGCGGTCGTTTGATAATTGGCATGTCGGAATGGCGGGCGTACGTGGCGCCCTCGGACGCATGCGGAAATGCAAGCGGATGAATCAGAGTGGGTGCATCGAGATGCGGCTGTCACGTCGACAGACCCCGCCGCGCGGCGATCCGTTCCCGCGACGTGACAGCGCATTTTAATGAAATCGACCGGGTGCCTTCGCGATTTTTTGTAAAAATTCCCGCAATGCCGTGATTTGCGGCACGTATTGTCGGCATCCTCGGCCTATGATGGACACGCAATACGGCGCACGCAGGCGATTTTCTTTCAGTCGCGAAAGGTTGGCGTCCCGATGCGCGAGCCGCTTGAACTCGCGCGTTTAAGCCGTATTTAAGTGAACCGGTGGTGTAATATCCGCCGGCTCACGCGGGCCGGAACCGAAGCGGGACCGGCTCGCGACGGGCATTGCCGCGGTCACGCGGCGCCTTTCAACCACGGAGGATTTCATGTCGCTTTTCGACTCTATTTCGCGCACGATCAAAGGCCTGCTGAACGATGCGGCCGATTCGGTACAGGATCCGTCGCGCGACGCACGGCAGATCGTGCGGGAGCTCGACGACAGCATCGGCCGTGCCGAGAATTCGCTGATCGAGATCGAGGCACAGGTCGCAACCCAGCGCAGCAAGCGCGATGCGGCCGACGACAAGGTGAAGAAGTACGAGGACGGCGCGAAGCGCGCGCTGCAAGGCGGCGACGAAGCGCTCGCCCGCGAGGCGCTCGCGGCCCAGTCGAACGCGGAAGCCGAGCGCGATGCGCTCGCGGCCGAGCTGGCGACGCTCGAGCCGTCGGTCGACAAGCTGAAGGGGCAGATCGCCGACATGCGTCAGCGCCGCAACGACCTGAATGCGCGCTCGAACATCCTGCAGGCGAAGCAGGAAATCGCGCAGGCGAAGGACGTGGCCGCCAGCGCGCTGGGCGGCATCGGCGGCAAGAACCTGTCCGAGGATTTCCAGAAGCTCGAGGACAAGGTCGCGCTGCAGAACGCCCGCTCGGACGCGCGTCTCAATTCGGCCGACACGTCGAGCGGCAAGGCGCTCGACGACAAGCTCGCCGCGCTGAACAAGGGCCCGTCGGTGGAAGATCGCCTCGCCGCGCTGAAGAAGCAGCTCGATACGCCCGCGCAGTAACCGCCGCCGCGGGCCACCGCGCCGCGCCCCGGCCCGGGCGCGCGGCGCGAACCGATCGTCAGGAGACGGGCGCATGCGCCCGGTTCGACCATGAAGAAATCTCTCGCCGCACTCGGCCTGTCGCTGATGTTGCTGTCGTCCGCCGCGTTTGCGGTCCCGTCGCTTCAGCAGGTCGAGCAGTCGATCGCGCAGCGCAACTGGCAGCAAGCCGACACGCAGCTGTCGCAAGTCATCGACGCCCATCCGAACAACGCGCATGCGCGCTATCTGTACGCGCAGGTGCTGGACCGCGAAGGCCGCGCGTCCGACGCGCTCGCGCAACTGCAGCGCGCGAAATCGCTCGATCCGCAATTGAAGTTCACCGACGCGTCGCGCTTCGCGCAGACGGAGTCGCGCATTCGCGCCGACGCCGCGCGCGTGAGCGGCAACACGCCGTCGGCCACGCAGGCCGGCACGCTGCAGCCGGGGCTCGCCCCCGCCGTCGCGCCGGCCGAAAAACACGGCCCGTCGACCGGCATGTGGATCGGCCTCGGGCTGATCGTCGCCGTGATCGCGCTGGTGCTGCGCTGGACGCTGCGGCGCGCGCGCACGGCCGACAACGGCCGTGCCGACGACGAACGCCGCACGCAGCTCAAGCGCGCGACCGACGTGCTGAACGACATCCGGCCGCTGAAGCTCGATGCGAAACTGTCGACGGCGCCCGGCGCCGCGGCGCTGACCGGCGAACTCGAAGCGATCGAGAACGACGCGCGCACGCTCGTCGAGACGCTGTCGAACGGCAAGAATCCGGTGCCGCCGTATCGCGTCGATGAACTCGAACAGCGCCACGCGAGCGTGAAGGCGCGCGTCGAAGGCCGCCCCGACCCGGCCGCGCAGCCCACGGCGCCAGCGAACGGCAGCGGCTCGGTGTACGCGCAGGAAGCCGACCGCATGACGGGCGCCCAGGGTCAGCCGTATCAGCAGCAGCCCTACCCGCCGCAACCACCGTATCCGCAACAGCAGCCGCCCGTCGTGATCCAGCAAGGTGGCGGTTTCGGCGGCGGAATGGGCGGGCTCCTGACCGGCGTGCTGCTCGGCGAAGCGATGTCCGGCGGCCGCGAGCGCGTGGTCGAACGCGACGTGATCGTCGACGGCGAAAACCGTCGGCAGGACACCGATCCGGGCTTCGACCTCGGCCGCGGCGACGATTCGAGCTGGAGCGACGGCAACAGCGGCGGCAGCGGGATGGATCTCGGCAGCAACGACGACGGCTGGACCGACGACAACACCTGAGTGAGTACGGGTGCACCGGGTGTCGACCTGCATGTCGACGCTCGGCCACGCACGCCACGCGCTGCGGCATGACCGGCCGCGCCGACGCGCGGATTTGTCAATCATTTCAAGATGGGCTACCGGCAATAGGGCACGTTCGCTATCATGCGGCCATCGGCGTGCCACCGACCTTCATTCGACGCAAAGCAATCCTGCGCGTCGCGGCACGCCTCCCCCCGCCCCAACCAGGAGAAAGCCGCTCATGAGCATCATCAAGGAATTCAAGGAGTTCGCCGTCAAGGGCAACGTGATGGATCTCGCCGTCGGCGTGATCATCGGTGGCGCGTTCTCGAAGATCGTCGACTCGGTCGTGAAGGACCTCATCATGCCGGTCATCGGCGTGCTGACCGGCGGCCTGGATTTCTCGAACAAGTTCGTTCTGCTCGGCACCATCCCGCCGTCGTTCAAGGGTAATCCCGATTCGTTCAAGGACCTGCAGGCCGCGGGCGTCGCCGCATTCGGCTACGGCTCGTTCATCACCGTGGCGATCAATTTCGTGATCCTTGCGTTCATCATTTTCCTGATGGTGAAATTCATCAACAAGCTGCGCAAGCCGGACGAAGCCGCGCCGGCCGCGACGCCGGAAGACATCGTGCTGCTGCGCGAGATCCGCGATTCGCTCAAGCAGCGCTGACCGCGACACGCTCCGCCAGCCAGGCCCGCCCCGCGCGGGCCTTTTTATTGCGCATGCGATGCACCGCCGCATGCGGCGTATCTCACTTTTTTGTGACGAGCGAATGCACGCGCGGGAAAAGCAGGTCTATGATGGAGACTAAACGACAGTACGGGCGCCAAGACGCTGGCTGTGTCGATCATGGCGAGCAGGTCGACGGGAGACATTGATCGTCGTACTGCACGAATGCAGCATTTTCGTGTGCTATAAAGGATCGACATGCGGCGTACATAGCCGGGAGTGGGTCGCATGAAAGTGCCGCATTTCTTGCAATTGTTTTTGAGGCGAGTGTTTATGTCCTTCCCGAAAAAACGTCGGCGTGCGCCGCAGGATGGCCAGGAGTCGTTCCTCGCGGTCTTGCGCCACTCGAAGCCGTTTGCCCAGCTCGACACCAAGATTGCCCGCGCTCGCGCGCAGGACGAACCCGTCCTCTATGCGCACGTGCTGCCGGGCCTCGACGTGCTTCTGTGCAGCGTGCGCGGCGCGCAGCCGCCCTATCCGGCCATCGCCGAGCTGCGCAAGCGCTGCATCGAATCGATCGCGAATGCGCTCGAGCAGCCGCTCGACGGCCTCGAGAACGGCGGATACTGGTACGAAGCGAACGGCTTCGGCTTCCTCGTGTTCGCCAGCCGGGCGCGGGCGCGCATCCTGCCCGAGTTTGGTGCAGGCACGAAGGCGAGCCTGCGCGGCGGCCTCGGCCGTCAGAACGCGGGCGACACGACACCCCGCTCGCTCGGCTGATCCGCCAGTCATTCGATGGGCCGCCTCCGGGCGGCCCATCTGCCATTCACACGCCCCGCTTGCCCGTCACGACGCCTGCTGGCGGCCGTTGCCCGGCCGCACGATGTCGATGAACGCGGCGAAATCTGCGCCGGCGAGTCCCTGCGCGGCGCCGAGCCTGAGCACCTGCTGCACGGTGGCCGACACGGGCATCACCGCGCCGGTGTCGCGCGCGGCGTCGGCGATGGCATCGACATCCTTCTGGAACGTACTGAGCGCGCCGATCGGCGGATGACCGCCCGACGTCATGCGCGGCACGAACGTCTGCAGCAGCACCGAATCGGCCCAGCCGCCGGCCAGCGCCTCGGCCAGACGCGCGGCGTCGATGCCGCTCGCCTGCGCGAGGCCGACCGCCTCGGCGATCGCGGTGACCGTCGCGGTGACGATCGCCTGGTTGCACAGCTTCGCCGTCTGGCCCGCGCCGGCATCGCCCATGTGCGTGATGCGCGACGCGTACGTGTCGATCAGCGCGCGCACCGCGTCGAGATCGGCCGCGCGGCCGCCGGCCATCACCGCGAGCGTGCCGGCCTGCGCGCCCGGCACGCCGCCGGACACCGGCGCATCGACCCAGCCGACCCCGAGCGCGGCCGCGCGCGCCGCGTAGTCGCGCGTGGCGGCGGGCGGAATGCTCGAATGATCGACGATGCGTCGCAGGCGGCGCGCGTTCGCGTCGCCGGAAAGCAGCCCGTGCTCGCCGAACACGACGTCGCCGACCGCCCGGCCGTCGAGCACGCACACGAACACCGTCTCGATGCGCTCGGCCAGCTCGTGCGGCGTGCCCGCCACCTGCGCGCCGTCCTTCACCAGCGCGTCGGCCTTGTCGCGCGAGCGATTCCATACGCTCACGCGATGCCCGGCCGCCAGCAAATGCCGAATCATCGGCGCGCCCATCAATCCTGGTCCGCAAAATCCGACTTCCACGATGCGCCTCATCTCCGATATGGGTTGCAGTTGCCGCCCATCATACCTATCACTCAAGAAGCCGGGCATGCACGGAACCGTAGCGGAACCGCTTCGGGACCGCGCGTTGCCCCGGCAATACAGACCGATATCCCAGGGAGCGCATCATGAGCGACCACGTGTACAAGCTGATCGAACTGACCGGTTCGTCGCAGCAATCGAGCGACGACGCGATCCGCAACGCGATCTCGAAAGCCGGCAAGACGCTGCACAACCTGCACTGGTTCCAGGTGACCGAAACGCGCGGCCACATCGAAGGCGACCAGGTCGTGCACTGGCAGGTCACGCTGAAGGTCGGCATGCGTATCGACGACTGACGCGCCGCACGCGCCACGCGACGCCCCACCACCGGATGCGTGCAATGCGCATCCGTGCGGCGCCGCGCTCGCCTGCATTTCGCCCCGTTCCGGCCCCTTGTCGAGGCCCGGCCGGCGGGTAGCCGCGGGTATCCATCTCTTGACGCTGATTTTCGTTCATATTAAAAACGATATACCCATCCCATCCCTCGATCAGCCCAGCCATATAAACCGGAGATAACATGAGTCAGCAACGCGAGGCGATCGACACGTACCTCTTGCGCGTCTTGCACACCTTGTTGATGGAGCGCAGCGTCACGCGCGCGGCCGTCAAACTGAACCAATCGCAACCGGCGATCAGCGCCGCGCTGCGCCGCCTGCGCGACATCACCGGCGATCCGCTGCTGGTGCGCGGCAAATCCGGCATGGTGCCGACCGAATACGGGCTGCGCCTGCTCGAGCCCGTGCAGAACGCGCTGCGCGAAATCGAGCGCATCAAGTTCCAGCAGCACAACTTCGACCCGGCCACGTCGATCCGCTGCTACCGGATCGGCTGCCCCGACTACCTGAACGTGCTGTTCGTACCGACCGTCGTCGAACGCTTCCGCCTGGCCGCGCCGAATGCGACGCTCGAGTTCCATTCGCTCGGCCCCGCGTTCGACTACGAGCTCGCGCTGGAAGACGGCAAGCTCGACATCGTCGTCGGCAACTGGCCCGAACCGCCCGAGCAGCTGCACCTGTCGAACCTGTTCGTCGACGAAATCGTCTGCCTGATGAGCAACACGCACCCGTTCGCGAAGCGCGGCGGGCTCACGCTCGACCAGTACCTGAACGCGCCGCATCTCGCGCCGACGCCGTACTCGGTCGGCCAGCGCGGCGCGATCGATGTGCATCTCGCGCGCGAACGGCTCAAGCGCCACGTGGTCGTCACGCTGCCGTACTTCAACCTCGCGCCTTACGTGCTCGTGAAGTCGGACCTGATCTTCACGACCACGCGGCTGTTCGCCGATCACTACGCGAAGTTCCTGCCGCTGTCCGTCGTGCCGGCGCCGCTCGACTTCCCGCCGATGCAGTACTACCAGCTGTGGCACGAGCGCTGCCATTACTCCGACGAAGTGCGCTGGCTGCGCAGCCTCGTCGCCGAGGCCACCCGCACGCTGATCGAGGCGTAATCGCATACGGCGCGCGCCACGCGCGCGCCGGGCACGCCGTTGCGCGGCGGGTGTGACGGCAACGGCCGCGCAACGTGCGGCGCGACCTCCCCGCCGACGCGTCAGCGCGACGCTTCCACGAGTGCTTGCGCCAGCGCGTTGTGACGCTCGATCACCGGCGGCAGATCGAGCGTCGCAAGGCGCCCTTCCCGCACCACCACCTTCCCGTTCACCACCGTGTACGCCGTCTGCGACGGCGCGCAGAACACGAGCGCCGCGACCGGATCGTGCAGCGCGCCCGCGAACAGCGGCTGACGCAGGTCGAACGCGGCGAAATCCGCGGCCATGCCCGGCTTCAACGCGCCGATGTCGTCGCGGTTCAGCACCTTCGCACCGCCGAGCGTCGCGATCTCGAGCGCTTCGCGCGCAGTCATCGCGTCGGGCCCGAAACCGACCCGTTGCAGCAGCAGCGCCTGGCGTACCTCGGCCACCATCTGCGCGCCGTCGTTCGACGCGGAACCGTCGACGCCAAGCCCGACCGGCACGCCCGCGAGCCGCATCTTCTTCACCGGCGCGATGCCGGACGCCAACCGCATGTTCGAGCACGGGCAATGCGCGACCCCCGTGCCGGTGCGCGCGAACAGGCCGATGCCCGCATCGTCGAGCTGCACGCAGTGCGCATGCCACACGTCGTGGCCGACCCAGCCGAGATCTTCCGCATATTCGGCGGGCGTCATCCCGAACTTCTCGCGGCTGTACGCGATATCGTTGACGTTCTCCGCGAGGTGCGTGTGCAGCGACACGCCGTATTCGCGCGCGAGCACGGCCGCGTCGCGCATCAGCTCGCGGCTCACCGAGAACGGCGAGCACGGCGCGACCACCACGCGCAGCATCGCGTAGCGGCCGTCGTCGTGATAGGTCTCGATCAGGCGCTGCGCGTCGCGCAGGATGTCGGGCTCGCGCTCGACGACCGAATCGGGCGGCAGCCCGCCGTCGCGCTGGCCGACGCTCATCGCGCCGCGGCTCGCATGAAAGCGCATGCCGATCCGCTGCGCGGCGCCGATGCTGTCGTCGAGCCGGCTGCCGTTCGGGTAGATGTACAGATGGTCGCTCGACGTCGTGCAGCCCGACTGCAGCAGCTCGGCCATCGCGGTGAGCGTCGACACCTCGATCATCTCGGGCGTCAGGTGCGCCCAGATCCGGTACAGGTTCGTCAGCCAGCCGAACAGTTCGGCGTTCTGCGCGGCCGGCACCGCGCGCGTGAGGCTCTGGTACATGTGATGGTGCGTGTTCACGAGCCCCGGGATCACGAGGTGGCCGCGCAGGTCGAGCACTTCGTCGGCCGTGTCGGGCAGCTCGGCGCTCGGGCCGACCGCGACGATCCGGTTGTCTTCGATGTAGAGCCCCGCGTCGCGCAGTTCGCGGCGCGTGTCGTCCATGGTCACGAGCACGTCGGCGTGCTTGACCAGCAGGGTCGTCGGGCGGGATGAGGAAGGGGTCGGCGCGCGTGCGCCGGCGTGCTGCTCGAGATTCATGCGTTCTCCGCGTCGGTCTGCCTCCAGGGGCTGTCCTGGAAGCGGTCACACAGCCGTTCGAACGCTGAATCGCGGCACGCC
This sequence comes from Burkholderia sp. AcTa6-5, assembly GCF_017815075.1. Lineage (NCBI taxonomy): Bacteria > Pseudomonadati > Pseudomonadota > Betaproteobacteria > Burkholderiales > Burkholderiaceae > Burkholderia > Burkholderia sp. AcTa6-5. Next base: position 11,153 of record NZ_JAGIQE010000024.1, read on the forward strand.
CCGGTGCCTGCGTCCGTTCGAACGCCCTGGCCCGGTTACCCGGCGTGCTCGCCGTCTTCGGGGTACGCGCGGCCACCGGCCGACGCGCACGGCGGGAGGATCGCCCAAGCGCGCGCCGCACACAATACACGATCGCGAATACCGTGCTTCAGGGATTCGGTATGGTACGCCGCCCGACGGCCCGCGCGTGCCCGGCATCGGTGCGCTCGGCCCTGTCCGGCGGGCCGTCGACAGCCGCTCATGCGCGGCGCATTATCTTCGATATCGCGCACGTATTTGCACGGGGAACCTTTTTACAATGCCTGCACGGCGCTCGCTTCACGCTCGCCGACGGGTATGTAGCCACGTGACGTGGAGCCTCGATCCGCCGCACAGTCATGGATCGAGTCGCCGCCGAACCTCGCATTCACACAAGGAACAACGAATGGGAAAGCTCACTACCCACGTACTCGATACGGCGCACGGTCGCCCCGGCGCCGCCATCAAGGTGGACCTCTACGCGCTGGACGGCGAATCGCGCCGCGCGATCAAGACCGTGCTGACCAATAGCGACGGCCGCTGCGACGAACCGCTGCTCGAAGGCGCGGCACTCGCCGCCGGCGAATACGAACTCGTGTTCCATGCCGGCGACTACTTCGCGGCGCTCGGCGTCAAGGTGCCCGAACCCCGCTTCGTCGACCGCGTCGTGCTGCGCTTCGGCATCGCCGACGTCGGCTCGCACTACCACGTGCCGCTGCTCGTGTCGCCGTGGTCGTACAGCACTTATCGCGGCAGCTGACATTCGAATCAGCGCCTGCATCAAGACAAACGATCTGAGTCTGGAGGAGTTTCATGGAAGGCTTCATCACCGACTGGCTGAACCTCGCACTGCGATGGCTGCACGTCATCGTCGCCATTGCGTGGATCGGCGAGTCGTTCTATTTCGTCGCGCTCGACAACAGCCTGAAACCGCCGACCGACCCGAACCAGCGCAAGCGCGGGGTGTTCGGCGAGCTGTGGCACGTCCACGGCGGCGGTTTCTACAACATGCAGAAATACACGGTCGCGCCACCGGAAATGCCCGATGACCTGCACTGGTCGAAGTGGCCGTCGTACACGACGTGGCTGTCGGGCTTCACGCTGTTCTTCGTGCTGTACCTGCTTGCGCCGAACACGTACCTGATCGACAAGAACGTGCTCGACATGGGCCCGGTCGTCGCCGTCGCGTCCGCACTCGGCTTCCTCGCGGCCGGCTGGATCGTGTACGACTCGTTGTGTCGCCTGCTCGGCACCAACGACCGCGTGCTCGGCATCTGCGTCGGCCTGTACGTCGTCGCCGCCGCGTACCTCGCGTGCCACATCTTCTCGGGCCGAGCCGCCTACCTGATCGTCGGCGCGATGCTCGCGACGATCATGTCGGCGAACGTGTTCTTCGTGATCATCCCGGGCCAGCGCAAGATGGTCGACAAGATGCTCAAGGGCGAAGAACCGAACCCGATCTACGGCAAGCGCGGCAAGCAGCGTTCGGTGCACAACACGTACTTCACGCTGCCGGTCGTGTTCGCGATGCTGTCGAACCACTATGCGATGACGTACACGAACAAGTTCAACTGGGTCGTGCTCGTGCTGATCATGCTGGCCGGCGCGCTGATCCGCCAGTTCTTCGTGATGCGTCACCGCGGCAAGCAGCTGTGGTATTTGCCGATCGGCGGCGTCGCGCTGCTGTCGGGCGCGCTGGTATGGACGATGCCGAAGCCGGTCGCGCCGGAAGCGCAAGCGGCCAACGCACCGAAGATCGCGATTCACGACATCATGCCGATCCTGCAGCAACGCTGCGTCGAGTGTCACTCGGCCAAGCCGACGCTGATGGGCAGCGCACCGGCGGGCGTGATGTTCGATACGCCGGACGAAGTGTCGAAGAACGCGCAGCGCATCTACGACCAGGCCGTGCGCCTGAAGGCGATGCCGATCGGCAACGTCACGCACATGACCGACGACGAGCGGACGAAGCTCGCCGCCTGGTTCGAGGGCGGCGCGGTCAAGTAAGCCGCCCGCCGGGCGCCGGAAGTCATTCGCCGGCGCCATTCTCTCCGTTCGCGGGCCCGGTCACACGGGCCCGTTTTTTTGCCCACGCGGAGGAATGCCTTTCGCATGTCAGCCGCGCATCGCGTCGCGCTGCAGTGCGACGAGTACATCGCGTGCACGCGGGCCGTCGACGAACGGCACGAAGATGTGATCGTGGTAAGCGGCGGCCATCACGTTGCAGCTGATGCCGGCCGCGCCGAGCGCCCGCGCGAACGCGGCCGTGAGGCCGACGGCCGCGAGGTCGGAATGCACGGTCAGCGTGATCCACGCGGCGCGGAACAGCACCGGCCAGCCGCGGCGCGCGGCCGTCTCCTCGTCGACCACGACCGTCACCCCCTCCGCTTCGCGGAACGTCGCAATCACTTCGGATAACGATACGTCTGCGGCGTGCGGTAGCGCGATGAATGCGAATGCACCCGGATGCAGTTCGGGCTGCATCGTGCGCAGCAGGACCGCGAGGTCGTTTTCAGGCTGGCTCATCGGAAGATCGCGCCGGGAACCGGACGTCATGTGGTGGCGATGCGGGCACGATAGCACGCGCTACACGTGCACCATCGCGACTTCGTCCGCGAGCGCCGGCGCGGGCGCCACGTCGACGCTCACGTCGAACGGTCGCACGAGGCGCCCCGCTCACCCGTCGACCGCCTCCGGCAACCGCGCGATCGCCTTGATCTCGAACTGAAACCCGTACAGCCAGGTCACGCCGACGGCGGTCAGCGTCGGATGCGGTGCGTCGCCCCAGTATTCGGGGACGATCTCCCAGACCCGCTCGAACGTCGCTTCGGGGTCGACGAGGAACACCGTCACGTCGACGACATCGTCGAACGTGCAGCCGGCCGCGCGCAGCACCGCATTCAGGTTGTCGAACGCGCGACGAACCTGCGCGCCCAGTTCCGGCTCGGGCGAGCCGTCCTCGCGGCTGCGTTCCCGCCGAACCGGCACGTCAGCGCGAAGCTGCGCGTGTTCGTCGACTGGGTCGCCGAGCTGATGGCGCAGCATGCGCCGGTCGCGAATCGGCAGCGCGGCGGCAACGGTTCGCGCAATATGCGCAAGGTCGCGGCAACCTGATTCGCGAGCGAGCCAACGAGTGCATATAAAAAAACCGCGCAGGCCGCGCGGGTTTCGACAGACGGACGATCAGCCTGACTCAGGCCGTCACCGCATCGAGCGCATCCTCGGTGAGCCACAGCGACTCCTGCAGATCCTGCTCGTTCAGGTTCAGCCCGTCCCCGCCGCGATCGACGACGATGAAATCGCTGACGCCACCCAACGCGATCAGCGGGTGATGCCACACGCCCTTCGCATAGTTCACGCCCTGCCAGCCGCTCGTCACGAACGCGCGGATCTTCGCCGGATCGAGCTCGCCCGCGGGCGCGACGACGACGAGATACGGCCGGTCGTTCAGCGGCACGAACGCCTGGCTGCCGAGCGGATGCCGCTCCAGCATCTTCACTTCGAACGGCAGCGTGCGCGGCTGGCCGCGGAACAGGTTGACGAGCGGGCGGCCGCCCTCATCGGTCACGTCGACTTTCGCGAGATCGTGAAAGCGGATCGTCGTGCCAAGGTTGATCGGGATCTGCTTCGCCCCTGCCGTTTCGATCACGTCGCCGAACGGCGCAAACGCTTCCCTGGTCAGCGGTTCGATGACAAGCGTCTTCATTTGTCGAGCGTCCCCCACAGACGCAGGCGCGACACGCCGCCGTCCGGAATGATGTTCAGTCGCACGTGCGTGACGGGACCGAGCGACGCGATCTCCTGTTCGAAGTAGTGCTGCTTGTCCATCTGCAGCTTCTGTTCGCCGAGCAGCACCGGCCAGAACATCGACTGCGTGATCAGCGAGCTGTCGGTGCCGCCCGATACATACGCGGCCTGGATCGAGCAGCGATCCGGGTAGTTGCCCTTGAAGAACGCGGTATCGACTTCGATCTTGCGGATCACGCCCGGCTGCGCGAGCGCGATGATCGCCCAGTCGTTGCCCGGCTCGCGGCGGCGGCGGGTTTCCCAGCCGTCGCCCATGTTCACGCCGCGGCCCGGCAGCAGCAGGTTCGACGCGACGCCGAAGTGCTGGTTGTTCGCCGCCACCACGTAACCGCCGTTTTCCATCGCCGCGAGGTCGAACTGCTCGGTCGCGCTCGCGCCGGCCCAGTCGAGCTGCGGCTGGCCGTACACGCGCAGGCGCGCGATGCCGCCGTCCGGATAGATGTTCACGCGCAGATGCGTGAACGCGCGCGCGTCGCTCGCTTCGACGTAGTGATGGCTGTTGCCTTGCAGCGTCGTCGACGGGACGATTTCGACCCACTCGGTCGCGTGCGTCGGCGCGCCGTCGGCCACGAACGCGGCCTCGATCGATGCGGCCGGCGGGAAGTTGCCGGTGAAGTGGCTCGTGTCGATGTCGAAGCCCTTGATCACGCCCGGGCGCGCAAGCTTGACGATGCACCAGTCATAGCCGGTCGTGCGCTTGCGGCGCGTTTCCCAGCCGTCCATCCACTTGCCGTGGTCGTCATACTTGCCGGGGATGAAGACGGCCGGCTCGGGGTTCAGCATCCGGTCCTTCGGCGCGAAGAAATCGTCGCTGGCCTCGAGCGCCTGCGCACCGAGACGCGGGTCGGCAAGATTCACGTAGCGCCGCGTGAAATCGGGTGCGTTCGGATCGAGAAGCGGAACAGCCATGATGTTTCCTTGTTTCAGTGAGACGATCGGACCGCCGCGACGCAGCGGGCCGTATTGCGGTGTCAGGCGGCGGTGTCAGGCGTCGATCAGGTCGTCGAGGCGAAAGCGCGCGATCCGGTAGATCTGGTCAAGGCTCGCACGCAGCTCGTCGTCGCGCGAATGATTCACGCGCGACTCGAAGTTTGCGATGATGCCGTGGCGGTCATAGCCGCGCACCGCGAGGATGAACGGGAAGCCGAATTTCTCGCGATACGTGCGGTTCAGCGTCAGCAGCTTGTCGAATTCTTCCTGCGTGCACTGGTCGAGGCCCGCGCCGCTCTGCTCGCGGGTCGATTCGGCCGTCAGCTCGCCGCGCACGGCGGCCTTGCCGGCCAGCTCCGGGTGGGCGTTGATCAGCGCGAGCTGGCGCGCTTCGCCGCCGGTTTCCACCGCGTCCGACATCGTCTCGTGCAGCGCGTCGATGCTCGCGAACGGCCGCTTGCCCGCGGCGACCTCGGCCACCCACGGCGAATGTTCGAAGATCCCCGACAGCGCCGCGACGAATGCGCTCGGCGCCATCGTATTCAGTTGTTCCAACGTGTAGCGCATCGCCTTCATGCTTTCCCTTCGTTTCGATGATTGGGCTGATACGGATGATGTTCACGCCAGTGACGCGCGATATCGACACGGCGCGTCACCCATACGCGATCGTGCTGCTCGATGTGATCGAGGAACCGCTGCAGCCCGCGGAACCGGCCCGGCCGGCCGAGCAGCCGGCAATGCATGCCGATCGACAGCATCTTCGGCGCTTCGTCGCCCTCCGCGTACAGCACGTCGAACGCGTCGCGCAGGTACTGGAAGAAGTGGTCGCCGGTGTTGAAGCCCTGCGGCGTCGCGAAGCGCATGTCGTTCGTGTCGAGCGTGTACGGCACGATCAGTTGCGGCGACGTGCGGCCGCCCGACACCTCGACGTCCATCCAGAACGGCAGGTCGTCGCCGTAGTTGTCCGAGTCGTACAGGAAGCCGCCGTATTCGGCGACGAGGCGATGCGTGTTGGGGCTGTCGCGGCCCGTGTACCAGCCGAGCGGACGCTCGCCCGTCACGCGCTCGATCGCTTCCATCCCGAGGCGCATGTGCTCGGCTTCGAGTTCCGGCGTCATGCTCTGGTAGTGAATCCAGCGCCAGCCGTGGCACGCGATTTCATGGCCGAGCTCGACGAATGCCCGCGCGAGCTCCGGATGACGCTCGATCGCCATGCCGACGCCGAATACCGTCAGCGGCAGCCCGCGCTTCTCGAATTCGCGCAGGATGCGCCACACGCCGGCCCGCGACCCGTATTCGTAGATCGACTCCATGCTCATGTGGCGGTCCGGATACGCGGCCGCGCCGACGATTTCGGACAGGAACTGCTCGGAGCCCGGATCGCCGTGCAACACGCAGTTCTCGCCGCCCTCCTCGTAGTTCAGCACGAATTGCACGGCGACGCGGGCGCGCCCCGGCCAGTTCGCCTGCACGGGATGGCGGCCGTAGCCGATCAGGTCGCGAGGATAGTTGGGATCGAGTGACATGGTTCGGAATGCAACGAGAGCGGGCTGGAATAATGGGTTCGCATCGACCGCGCGGTGCCGTGGGCCGGCCGCGCGAGCCGATGCGATGACGGCCCAGTGTAGCGAAAACGTTGATACGCGCCCATACAGCGGCGCAGATAGTGCATGTCAGACGGTGTGTATGTGCGGTTGCGGCAAATTCGGCGGAGGCTCCGCCGCATCCCCGCCCGGCGGGCTGAAGCGTGCGAATTCGCCGTCGTAGCGCTTCGGCAGCGGCCGCGCATAATCGCCGCGCTTCGCGGTTGCGAGTCGCAGCGCAACGAGCGCCTCGGCCCACTTCACGGCCGCCGTGACGCCCTCGACCACCGGCGCGCCGATCTGCTGCTCGATCTCGTGCGCGAATTCGGCCATCCCCGCGCAGCCGAGCACGATCGCGTCGGCGCCGTCCTCGTCGAGCGCGAGCCGGCATTCGTCGACGATGATCCGGCGCGCGGCCGAGCCGGGCCGGTCGAGTTCGAGCACCGCGACGTCGGTCGCGCGCACGTTGCGGCAGAACCGCTTCATCCCGTAGCGCTCCGCGAGGTGCCATGCCATCCCGCAGGTGCGCGCGAGCGTCGTGACGACCGAGAAGCCCGGCGCGAGCACGCTCGCCGCATGCATCGCGGCCTCGGCGATGCCGATCACCGGCCCGCGCGCAAGCTCGCGCGCCGCGTAGAGGCCCGGATCGCCGAAACACGCGATCACGTATGCGTCGCAGCCGTCGCGCTCGCCACGCGCGACCTCGGCAAGCAGGCCAGGCGTCGCGAGCGCCTCGTCGTAATAGCCTTCGATCGACGGCGGCCCCATCGGCGGACTCACGGCCACGATCTCCGTGCCGGCAGCCGCGACCTCGCGTGCGCAGCGGCCCATCGCATCGGTCATCCGCTGCGTCGTATTCGGATTGATCAGTCGGATCTTCATCGCATGCTCCTTACGCCTTCGCGCTCGCGAGCAGCCGATAGAACACGAAGCCGAGCCCCGCGCCGATGAACCACGAGAAATTCGCGAGGGCCTGCCAGCCCGGCACCATCACGCAGACAACCGCGATCACCGCGGCCGGCAACAGCGCGGCCAGCGCACGGTGGTTCACGCCGCCCGTGTACCAGTAGGCGCCGCTTTCCGACATCGTGTACAGGTCGTCGCGCACGAGGCGGCCGCGCTTGACGAGGTAGAAATCGGCGATCAGCACGCCGTACAGCGGGCCGATGAACGCGCCGAGCACGTCGAGCGTGTAGTGGATCACGGCCGGATTGTTGAACAGATTCCACGGCGTGATGAAGATCGATGCGACCGCCGCGAGCATCCCGCCCGCGCGCCAACTGATCAGGCGCGGCGCGACGTTCGAGAAGTCGAACGCCGGCGACACGAAGTTCGCGACGATGTTGATGCCGATCGTCGCGATCGTGAAGGTCAGCGCACCGAGGATCACCGCGGTCGGATGGTCGATGCGGCCGACCGTCGCGACCGGGTCGGTGATCAGTTCGCCGAACACCGGCAGCGTCGCGGCGGTAGTGATCACCGTGACGAGCGAGAACGCGAGAAAGTTGATGGGCAGCCCCCAGAAATTGCCGCGCTTCACGTCGCCGAACGAGCGGCAGTAGCGCGAGAAATCGCCGAAGTTCAGCATCGGCCCGGAGAAGTACGACACGACGAGCGACACGGCGGTGATCATCACCGGAATCACTTCCGCGCCGTGATACTTGACGCCGCCGAGATTGATGCCGATGTTGCGCCAACCCGCGCGCCATACCATGTATCCGGCGAGGATGAACATCACGACATAGACGGCCGGGCCCGCGAAGTCGATGAACTTCTTGATCGTCTCCATCCCGTTCCAGAACACGAACGCCTGCAGCACCCACAGCAGCATGAAGCCGGCCCAGCCGACCGCCGACAGCCCGAGGAAGCCGTAGCGATGAACGTCCGCATACGGCAGCCATTGCGGGAAGAATTTCAGCACGACGATCACGAGCGCGCTCGACGCGAGATAGGTCTGGATGCCGTACCACGCGATCGCGATCAGCCCGCGGATCACGGCCGGCACGTTCGCGCCGAGCACGCCGAACGTCGCGCGGCACGCGACCGGATACGGCACGCCGATCTGCTGGCTCGGCCGCGCGATCAGGTTGCACAGCGCGTTCACGAGGCCGATGCCGACGATCAGCGCGATCAGCACCTGCCAGCTTGTCAGCCCGAGCGCGAACAGGCTGCCCGCGAACACGTAGCCGCCGACGCTGTGCACGTCCGACATCCAGAACGCGAAGATGTTGTAAGAGCCCCATGTCTGATTCTTCAGGGGTGCCAAATCTTCGTTGTACAAACGTTCGCTGTAACCGTCCGGCAGTGCCGGACCGCCGCCCTCGCCGCCTTCTTCCGCCGGATAGGCGCTGTCGTGCGCCACACTGAACTGAGCCATGACTTCTCCTTGACGCGGCCGCAAGGCCGCTCCACCGTCATCGATATCGCTCCGGATCGTCGCCCGGAGTCGGACCCGCGGCCCGCGGCAAACACCGCGGGCCTGCATTTCGCTCGTTCTGTGGCGCGCGGCCGGGTTCGCGTCGCCGCTCAGGCGCCGCCGAACACTTCGCGCAAATCGACCTGCCCTTGCGCGGGCCGGTCCAGCATCTTCAGTTCGACATGCTGCAGGTGGCGCGCCATCAGCGTCACCGCCTGCTTCGGATCGCCCGCCTCCAGCGCGGCGAGGATCTCGTCGTGGTCGTCGCACGAGCACGGGCTGCGCCCGTGCGATTCGTACAGTGCCGACATCAGCGTCGAGCGTGCGACGAGCCCTTCGAGGCACTCGCTGAGCGTCGCATTGCCCATCAGCGTCGCGAGCGCCGTATGGAATTCGCCCGACAACCGGATCCATGCCGCGAAGTCGTGCCGCTCGAACGCCTTGCGTTCCTTGTCGATCAGCGCCGCGACGCCCTTCAGCCGCCTGGCGCCGGGGCCGGTCGCGAGCCGCTCGACCACGGCCAGCTCGATGATCCGGCGCATCTCGAACACTTCGTGCACGTCCTGCAGCGTCGGGCTCGCGACGAATGCGCCGCGGTTCGGCTCCAGATCGACCAGCTTGTCGGTCGCGAGCTGCGCGAGCGCCTGGCGGATCGTCCCGCGCTTCACGCCGAACACGTCGCAGAGCTGCGCCTCCGTCAGCTTCGCGCCGGGCGCGAGCCGATGCTCGAGGATCGCGGTGCGGATCCGCTCGGCGATCGCTTCGGGGCTGGCCGCACCGGACGGAGAGGAATCGGGCTCGTTCATGATCGGCATCGTGTGATGGTCCTCATCCTAGGGTGGACATAAAGATTGTCAACAATTCTTTTTCAGGATTTCGCACAATCGGCGTGCGCCGGGGCGTCTCCATTCGGTGCAGTGCGCACGAAATCCATGCATGGCAGTCCTGACAGGCAAGACGGGGGCCGTTCTCGTCGTATACCCGCCCGGTCATTTTGTTGACAAAAATGGTGCAAAAACGCGTGACGATCGTGTTGGTGTCGACGAAAAACGCGGACCGTTAGTTGCGTATCTACATAAAGAAAAAGGCGGGAAACCCGCCTTTCGATCGATCGCGCCGGCATCAGCCGAGATGCGGATAGTCGGACAACGTGAGCCGGAACCCGTGCGCATTCGCGACCAGTTGCGCCTGTGCCCCGAACGGCAGCGTCAACAGGTCGGGCACGTGACCGAACTGGAGCCCCGTGATGACCGGAATGCCCACCACCGCGCGCACCTGATCGATCATCGCCTGCATGTCGTAGCCGTTGTCGTACTCGAACGGCCGCGCGCCGGTGAACTGGCCGAGCACGAGCGCCTGCTGCCGCGCGAGCAGCCCCGACAGGTGCAGTTGATAGATCATCCGCTCGATCCGGAACGGCTGCTCGTTGACGTCTTCGATGAACAGGATGCCGCCTTCGATGTCGGGCATGTACGGCGTGCCGACCAGCGACGTGAGGATCGCGAGGTTGCCGCCCCACAGCGTGCCCGTCACGTTCACCGTCTGCACCTGCGGTGCGTCGGCGACGATCGTCGTGCTCGACTGCGTCAGCGTCTGCCAGAAATGCTGCATCGTGAAGTCGCTGGGCGTTTCCGCGCCGAAGTCGGCCGACAGCATCGGGCCGCCGAACGTCTTGATGCGCGCCTTCGCGTACAGCGCCAGTTGAATCGCCGTGAAGTCGCTGTGACCGACGAGCGCGACCGGCTGGTCGCGCAACCGGCGTTCGAGCCCGCGATAGTCGAGCCCGTGCAGGATGCGCGCGGCGCCGTAGCCGCCGCGCACCGCGAGCGCGATGTCCGGCAGCGGCCGCTCCGGATCGGCGAGGCGGTTCAGGTCGCCTGCCCGCTCGCCGTCGGTGCCGCCGAAACGCTGGAAGCGCCGCTGCGTCGCCTCGATGTTCTCGATGCGCTGCTGCGCGGTGCTGAGGCGCTCGAGCGCGCGGTTGATCGCGTCGGGGTCGTGCGGATAGCCGGACGGCGCCAGCAGGCGGATGGTGTAGGACGCGGCGGGCTGGAAGGACATGGCGAAAGGTGTCGGGATCGTCAAACCTGCTTAGAGGGACCGAACCGTGTCCGGTTCACGAAAACCGTGCACGCCCGGGACGCCGGGCGCGGCGAGCGGCGAGCGGCGGCCTATGACGCGCCGGATTCGGCGTCGCGGGCAAGCCGCGCTTCGCGCAGCGCGCGACGGCGCTCGGCGAAGAACGACTTCAGCGCGGCGCCGCACTCGTCGGCGAGCACGCCGCCGGTCACTTCGGTATGGTGATTCAGTTGCGGATTCGCGAAGGCATCGATCACGCTGCCGCACGCGCCCGTCTTCGGGTCGGCCGCGCCGTAGACGACCCGCGCGATGCGCGCGTGCATGATCGCGCCTGCGCACATCAGGCACGGCTCGAGCGTCACGTACAGCTCGCAGCCGGGCATCCGGTAATTCTGCAGCTGCTGCGCGGCCATGCGCAGCGCGGCCATTTCGGCATGCGCGGACGGGTCGTGCCCGCCGATCGGATGGTTGAAGCCGCGGGCGATCACTTCGTCGCCGCGCACGAGCACCGCGCCGACCGGCACTTCACCGGCCGCGCGCGCCTCTTCGGCGGCAGCCTGCGCAAGACGCATGAAATGGAGGTCGCGCGCCGCGACGGGCGCGGTTTCGTGAACGGGAGAATCGGCGGCGGGGTCAGCGGCCGCGGCGGCTGCAGAGCGTGCTGCGTCGTGCAGCGCGTCGGACGTCACATCGTCCCCGCTTCGGCGGGCGCGTCGTCGAGCCCGCGCTCGCACAGGCGTTCCGCGATGCGCCGGCAGTAGTCGCGCGGCATCACCATCGGGCCGCCGCGCAGCGATTCGAGCGCCATGTCGAGCGCGAGGATCTTCGCCTGCAGCCGGCAACGCGCGGCACGGTCGCTGACCGCCTGCACTTCGTCGTGCAGGTTGCGCAGCGCGCGCAGTTGCTCGACGGCCGGCGGCACGAAGCCCGCGTTCTTCAGGATACGGTTGGCCACCCGCACCTCCTCGGGCACGAGCAGGTCGTCATCCAGCGCCTGCGGCGCGCCGGTACCCGGCAAATCGTCGAACTCGCCCCGCGCGGCGGCGGCGGCAATACGTTGTTCGACCAGGGCGTCAAGCAGTCTCATCAGTCAATCGGAACAATGCGGCAGGGCGAATTCTAGCAGGGTGACGCCGGTATGACAGGCCCTTCGAATACATGCTCGATATTGTGGTTTTAGGGGCCGAATCGCCGCGCATGCGCGCCGATCGCCGTCAGTTGCCGCTCTGCTGCGCAGCAGCAGGCTGAGCGCGGTTTGGACGCGTGCAAATGGAACGCGTATCCGGGCCCATTTTTTATCCGCGTCGATGCGGCCGGCCGCCGTCGATCGCGTGAAAATGCGACGCGCGTCGCTTCCGCTGCCCGATTACGCAGCCGCGGTTTCCGGCCGCGCCTTCGCGAACGGGCGGAACATCGTCGCGATCAGGAACGCGCCGATCCCGATCGCGAACGAGCCGAGGTACAGCCGGCCATAGCTGCCGAACGCATCGACGATCAGGCCGCCGGCGACCGGGCCCGCGGCCATCCCGAGGCTGCCGGCCATCGCGCAGCCGCCGATCACGGTGCCCATCATCCGCAGCGGGAAATTCTCGCGCGCGAGCACGGAATACAGCGGCATCACGCCCGCATAGATGAAACCGAACAGCGTCGCGACCGCGTAGAAGCCGTCGAGCGTGCGCACGAAGTAGTAGCCGAGCGCGCCGAGCGCCTGCGCGAGCAGCCCCGCCACCAGCATGCGCTTCGCGCCGAGCCGGTCGCCGAGGATCCCGAACGCGATCCGGCCGCCCATGCCCGCGAGTCCTTCGACGCTGTAGATCGACACCGCGACGATCAGCGGAATCCCGCAGGTCACCGCGTAGCTGACCGTATGGAAGATCGGGCCCGAATGCGTCGCGCAGCAGAAGAAGTTGGTCAGCACGAGCACCATGAACTGCGGCGAGCGCAGCGCATCCGCGACCGACATCGCGGCGGGCGCGCCGGCGGACGCCGGCGCAGCCGCCGCGTGCGCGGATTCGGGATCGAGCGCGGGCGCCCGGCGCACCAGCAGCGACACCGGAATCATCACGACGGCCGCCAGCGCGGCGATCAGCAGCATCGACGTGCGCCAGTCGCGCACCGACACGAGCCACGCAGCGAGCGGCGCCATCGTCATCGGCGCCATCCCCATGCCGGCCGACACGAGCGAGACCGCGAGGCTGCGGTGCGTGTCGAACCAGCCGGTCACGCACGCCATCATCGGCGCGAATATCGCGGCCGTCGCACCGCCGACGGCCAGGCCGAAGGTCAGCTGGAACGCGAGCAGCGACGGCGCGCGGCTCGCCAGCGCGAGGCTCGCCGACAGCAGTACGGCGCCCGCGATGACGACCGGCCGCGTGCCGACGCGGTCCGACAGGCTGCCCCACGCCAGGCTCGCGAAGGCCATCGCGATGAAGCCGAGCGTCATCGCGGCGGAGATGCCGGTCATCGACCAGCCCGTATCGCGCGCGATAGCCCGCAGGAACACCGGCAACGAAAACATCGCGCCGATCGCGACGCAGCCCATCAGGCCGCCCGCGGCGACGATCACCCAGCGGTATCGGGAATCCGGCATGTGGCGTGTCATGTGGCTTCTCCTCGTTCGTTGCGCCATTTGCGGCAACCGGCTGCCGGCCGCATGGCGCGGCGCAATGCCCGGTCGATATCGATACGACGGGCGGCACATCGGGAAATCGACATGCGCGCCGCATGGGTCGCGAATTTTTCATTTTGGGCGAATCCGCTCGGCTCGCAAGGGTCGGATCGCGCGCCCCACTTTTCCTCAACGGGAAATTCGAAATCAGAAATCGTTGGTTGGGGCACGCACTCGCGCTGGCTACACTCGCCCCATCTTGTCATAACAAGTTGACCGATGCCCCCACCCAACGTCGTGCCGCTGTCCGCGGCCCCGCTCTACGTGCAGATCAAGGACACGCTGCGCGCGCGCATTCTCGACGGCACCTACGCGCCGCACAGCCGGATGCCGTCCGAGCACGCGCTCTGCGCGATGTTCGACGTCAGCCGCATCACGGTGCGCCAGGCGCTCGGCGACCTGCAGAAGGAAGGCCTGCTGTTCAAGCTGCACGGCAAGGGCACGTTCGTGTCGAAGCCGAAGGCGTTCCAGAACGTGACGTCGCTGCAGGGCTTCGCGGAGGCGATGTCGTCGATGGGCTACGAGATCGTCAACCAGTTGCGCAGCCTGCGCACGGTGAAGGCCGATCGCCATCTCGCGACGAAGCTGAACGTGCCCGAAGGCGCGCCGCTCGTCGAGATCCATCGCGTGCGGCTGCTGAACCGCGAACCCGTGTCGCTCGAACAGACCTGGGTGCCGGAAGCGCTCGGCAAGCGTCTCGCCGGCGCCGATCTCGCAACCCGCGACATCTTCCTGATCCTGGAGAACGACTGCGGCATCCCGCTCGGCCATGCCGACGTGTCGATCGACGCGATCCTCGCGGACGACGACATCGTCGACGCGCTGCACGTCGAGGAAAGCAGCCCGGTGCTGCGTATCGAACGCCTCACGCACGACGCGTCGGGCGCGCCGCTCGACTACGAATACCTCTACTTCCGCGGCGACGCCTTCCAGTACCGGTTGCGCGTCGACCGGCAGAAGGCGCGCAAACCTGCAAGGAACCCGCGATGAATACCCATGTGCATGAATACGACATCGTCGTGGTCGGCGGCGGCACGGCCGGCCCGATGGCGGCCATCAAGGCGAAGGAGCGCGATCCGTCGCTGCGCGTGCTGCTGCTCGAGAAGGCCAACGTCAAACGCAGCGGCGCGATCTCGATGGGGATGGACGGCCTGAACAACGCGGTGATTCCCGGCCATGCGACGCCCGAGCAGTACACGCGCGAGATCACGATCGCCAACGACGGGATCGTCGACCAGGAAGCCGTGTACGCGTACGCGACGCACAGCTTCGCGACGATCGAGCAACTCGACCGCTGGGGCGTGAAGTTCGAGAAGGACGGCACCGGCGACTACGCGGTGAAGAAGGTCCACCACATGGGCTCGTACGTGCTGCCGATGCCGGAAGGCCACGACATCAAGAAGGTGCTGTACCGGCAACTGAAGCGCGCCCGCATCGCGATCACGAACCGGATCGTCGCGACGCGCGTGCTGACCGACGCACAGGGTCGCGCGAGCGGCGTGCTCGGCTTCGACTGCCGCACCGCCGATTTCCACGTGATCCGCGCGAAGGCCGTGATCCTGTGCTGCGGCGCGGCCGGCCGTCTCGGCCTGCCGGCGTCGGGCTACCTGATGGGCACGTACGAGAACCCGACCAACGCGGGCGACGGCTACGCGATGGCCTATCACGCGGGCGCCGCGCTCGCGAACCTCGAATGCTTCCAGATCAATCCGCTGATCAAGGATTACAACGGCCCGGCGTGCGCGTACGTGACGGGCCCCTTGGGCGGCTTCACCGCGAACGGCAAGGGCGAACGCTTCATCGAATGCGACTACTGGAGCGGCCAGATGATGTGGGAGTTCTACCAGGAACTGCAGAGCGGCAACGGTCCCGTGTTCCTGAAGCTCGACCATCTCGCGGAGGAAACGATCCGGACCATCGAGCAGATCCTGCATACCAACGAGCGGCCGAGCCGCGGCCGCTTCCATGCGGGGCGCGGCACCGACTACCGCAGCCAGATGGTCGAGATGCACATCTCCGAGATCGGCTTCTGCAGCGGCCACAGCGCATCGGGCGTGTACGTGAACGCACGTGCGGAGACGACCGTGCCGGGGTTGTACGCAGCCGGCGACATGGCGGCCGTCCCGCACAACTACATGCTCGGCGCGTTTACGTACGGCTGGTTCGCCGGGCAACACGCGGCCGACTACGTGGCCGGCCGCGAACACGCGCCGGTGGACGACGAACAGGTCGATGCCGAGCGCACCCGCGCGCTCGCGCCGCTGCTGCGCGAGCGCGGCCTGGCGCCGGCGCAGGTCGAGTACAAGCTGCGCCGCATGGTGAACGACTACCTGCAACCGCCGAAAGTGACGCGCAAGATGGAAATCGGGTTGCAACGCTTTGACGGAATCACTGAGGATATCGAAGAAATCAAGGCGAACAACCCGCACGAACTGATGCGCGCGGCCGAAGTGCGCGCGATCCGCGATTGCGCGGAAATGGCCGCGCGCGCATCGCTGTTCCGCACCGAGAGCCGCTGGGGGCTGTACCACCATCGCGTCGATTTTCCGCACCGCGACGATGCCGAATGGTTCTGCCACACGTGGCTGCGCAAGGACGCCGCCGGCGCGATGCGCAGCGAGAAGCGGCCGGTCGAACCGTACGTCGTGCCGCTTGCCGACGACGAACGCGGCGCCTACGCGCAGTTGCGCATCCGCGAACCGGCCGCGCCCGCGGCCGCCCTGTGAGGAACCTTGCCATGCCCCATACCCCGCACGACACCTTCCAGCGCAGCAGCGCGCCCGTGACGATCGACGAGTCGCTGTGCATCGCCGACAAGGGCTGCACCGTCTGCGTCGACGTGTGCCCGCTCGACCTGCTCGCGATCGACGTCTCCAAGGGCAAGGCGTACATGCAGTTCGACGAATGCTGGTACTGCATGCCGTGCGAACGCGACTGCCCGACCGGCGCGGTCAAGGTCGACATCCCTTACCTGCTGCGCTGACACGGCGCGCCACCTGCGCACCGACGACAGCACGACCGGGCCCGTGTTCATCGACATCAAGCGCCGCTGTCTCGCGCTGCTGCGCGACGCGGCCTGAGCGCAATTGCCCATTCACCGCACCGACTTTTCTCCATGACCGCTTCTTCCTCCGCTTTCCCGCTGCCCGGCGTGCCAACCGTCGATCACGCCGATCATGCCGCGCTCGTCGCGCGCCTCGCCGCAGCCGATGCGTCGGTGCGTCGCATCGCGCTGCTCGAACTCGCCGATCTCGAAGCGCCCGAACTCGTGCCGTCGTTCGTCGCGGCGCTGCGCAGCGACCCGTCGGCCGACGTGCGCAGCGAGGCCGCACGCGTGCTCGACGCGTGGGAGCAGCCCGATGTCGTCGACGCGCTGTGCCACGCGCTGCTCGATCCGGACGACGGCGTGCGCGCGACCGCCGCGCAAAGCCTGTCCGAACTGAAGGACGCGGCATCGGGCGCCGTGCTGTGCCGGTGGGCCGACCGGCCCGAGCCGTTCGTGCGCGCCGCCGCGCTGCGCGGCTTGCGCGAGTTGCGCGACCCCGACGCGTTCGCGCCCGCGCTGCGCGCGCTCGACGCGAGCGCCGCTGCCGTACGCACCGAGGCGGTCGTCGTGCTCGGCTGGCTCAAGGACGGCCGCGCGCTGTCGCCGCTCGCGCGCATCGCGACCACGGACACGGATGCGGACGTGCGGCGCGCCGCGGTCAGCGCGATCGGGTTTGCGGCGGCCGACGATACCGCGGTCGTCACCGCGTTGCTCGCGGCGCTGCGTGACACTGAATGGCAGGTGCGCGAGGAAGCGGCGGCCACGCTCGGCAAGCTGCGCGCCGCCGTTGCGCGCGACCCGCTCGTCGCCGTGCTCGACGACGATTACTGGCAAGTGCGCGTGCGCGCCGTGCGTGCGCTCGGGCAATTGCGCGATGCGGCCGCGGCATCGGCCGTCGTCGCGCTGCTCCCGCATGCGATCAGCAATCTGCGCAAGGAAGCCGCGCTCGCGCTCGGCGAATTGCGCGACCGGGCGACACTGCCCGCGCTGCACGACGCACTCGACGATCGCGACCCCGACGTCCGCAAGGCCGTGCGGATCGCGATCGGACAGATCGACGACGCATCGCGATGATCGCGCCGACCGACATCGCGCTCGATCACCCGGCGCGCGCATTGACGCTGCGCTGGCCCGACGGCGCCACGCAACGTATCGGCTATGCGCGGTTGCGCAGCGATTGCCCGTGTGCGGAATGCCGAAAGGTCCGGCTCGACGGCGGCCACATCGACGCGCGGCCGGGCCTGACACTCGACGGCATGGAAGCGCTCGGCTACGGCGTACGCTTCCTGTTCGGCGACGGCCATGCACGCGGCATTTATCCGTGGCCGTATCTGGCGGACCTCACGTAGGGGCGACGATGCGACTTCCACGCTCGCGCGGACCACATGGCCAGCAAGCGAAAACGCTGCGATACTGACGCCCACGATCGTCGCCAGCTACCGTGGGAGCAGCACCATGCAAACCGCAGTCGGATTCATCGGTCTCGGCGTGATGGGCACGCCGATGGCGCTCAATCTCGCGCGGGCCGGCACGCCGCTCGTCGCGTGGAGCCGCTCGCACGGCAACGACGATGCACTGCGCGACGCCGGCGCACGCGTGGCCGAAAACGTCGACGAAGTGTTCACGTCCTGTCGCACGGTGATTCTGATGCTCGCGAACGACGCGGCAATCGACGCCACCCTCGCGCGCGGCACGCCCGGTTTTGCCGCCCGGGTCGGCGGCCACACGATCGTCAACATGGGCACGAATGCGCCCGAATATTCGCGCGCGCTCGCCGATGACATCGCCGCCGCGTCGGGCCGCTACGTCGAGGCGCCGGTGTCGGGCTCGCGCAAGCCGGCCGAAGCCGGGCAGCTCGTCGTGATGCTGGCCGGCGCGCCGACCGACGTCGATGCCGTCCGCGCGCTCGTGAAGCCGCTGTGCCGCGACAGCTTCGTGTGCGGCGACGTGCCGTCGGCGCTGACGATGAAGCTCGCCGTCAACCTGTTCCTGATCACGATGGTCACCGGTCTCGCCGAAGCCACGCACTTCGCGCAACGCCATGGTATCGACCTCGCGCGCTTCGCCGACGTGCTGAATGCCGGCCCGATGGCCAGCGACGTGTCGCGCGTGAAGCTCGGCAAGCTCGTCGCGGGTGATTTCTCGGTGCAGGCCGCGATCACCGACGTGCTGAAGAATGCGCGCCTCGTCGCCGAATCCGCGCGCGGCATCGGCATCGCGTCGCCGCTGCTGGACATCTGCCACGCGCTTTACGGCGAGACCGAGCAGGCCGGACATGGTGCGGCCGACATGGTCGCCGTGATTCGTGCGATCGAACGGCGTACCGGGGACGCGAGATGAGCGGTGTGCACGTGCACGCGTTCGTTCCCATCGACGGGTAGGAGCAACCATGTCCGCAACCGACAACGCTGCTTGCTTGCGCCCCGTTCCCGCCGTGATCGGCATCGTGCTGCGCGAACGCGATGTGTTGCTCGTGCGCCGCGCGAATCCGCCCGACGCAGGCTGCTGGGGCTTTCCCGGCGGCAAGATCGAGTCGGGCGAGCCGCTCGCAGACGCGGTCGTGCGAGAAATCGCGGAAGAAACGATGATCGACGTCGAAGCGCTCGACACCTTTACCGCGCTGGATGCGTTCGATTACGATGCGCACGGCGCCGTGCGCCAGCATTTCGTCATGATCGCGGTGCTGTGCAGGTGGCTGCGCGGCACGCCGGCCGCCGGCGACGATGCGCTCGACGCGCGCTGGTTCGGCATCGACGAACTCGACCGCGACGATTTGCCGATGAGCGCGGGCGTGCGGGACGTCGCGCGACGGGCGATGGAGCGGGCGGCGATGCTGGGCCGCGCGCGTCCGCCATTCGCCTGACACTTCCGCTGTCGCTTGCGCATCGGCGCGACGCGTTCGCTCCGTCATGGAGCCGACTAGCCTCCGAGCGCCGAATCATCACACATCAAACCATGCTCAGAATTCGACAATCCACCGAGGCCGACGGCACACGTGTGCTGGATATCTGGCGCCATGCCGTCGACGCCACGCATCACTTCCTGAGCGACGACGATCGTCGTTCAATCGAGTCCGAAGTCGTCGCATTTCTGCCGGGCGCACCGCTCGATCTGGCCGTCGACGAGCGCAATCGCGCGATCGGCTTCATGCTGCTCGACGGCAGCCACATGGAAGCGCTGTTCGTCGATCCCGCGCACCATCGCGCGGGAGTCGGGCGGTTGCTCGTCGAAGAGGCGCTCAAACGCCATCCCGACCTGTCGACCGACGTCAACGAACAGAACGAAGCGGCGGCGGGATTCTATGAACGGCTCGGATTCGAGCGCTGCGGGCGATCGGAGCTGGATGGACAGGGGCGCCCGTATCCGCTGATTCACCTTCGTTATCGCGGTGGCGATCGGGACTGAAGATCATCCCGGCGGGCTACCGGTCGTCAGCGGCCAGCGCCCCAAAACGTCGTAGTGCGACTTGCCGAGCCAGCTATCGATCAGGGCGAAGTCGAACACGGTCCAGGTAATCGGCTCGATCCGGTGCTCATCGGGCCTCTGTGCACCATACAGCAGCGTCACGTGCGGGGTAAAACTCGACGGAAAAACAGGCACACCTGCCCGTTTCAACGCGTCTCGCAACTGCCGTCGAAAATCGATCAAGTCTTCCAGACCGGCCTTCCCCGTCAGCACCAGCGGCTGACGACCGGACCGCCGGTTGAAGCTGATGATCGTGTCGAACGTCACGGAGAAAGATGGCACGTCGATGCGGTCCGCCACCGCACGTGCCCGTACAAGGGTAGCGCCCGGCACATAGGCGAAGTCGCCCAGAGAACCCAGCGTAATGTGCAGACGCTCGATGCCCACCATGCTGTCCTTCTCCAGCCGCATGCTTTCGACAAGGCCAGTAATGCGCGCCGCCGTGGCCAGGTCCGGCATCACGGCGAAAAAGAAGCGGTGCACGGGAACCGGCGGCGGCGCATCGAATCCGGGTAGCGTCAGTTGAGTCACGGCAGCATCTCCATCTGGCCTGGAGCGAGATTTGATTATCGTCAATCGGTAGCCTGCTCGCTCCCGCTCGACGAATCCGCCGTTCGCGCGCCCGAAGATGCTACCCTCTTGGCCACACTCGACACCCTCTGATGACGCACCTGAATTCAACCATGCAAACCGTCGCGGTACTGGATTTCGAAACCACCGGGCTGTCGCCGAATCTGGGCGACCGCGCAACCGAAATTGCCGTCATCCTGCTGCGCGACGGGCAGGTCGTCGACCGTTTCCAGAGCTTGATGAATGCCGGCCGACGCATCCCGTCCGATGTCGTTGCGCTCACCGGCATCACGAACGACATGATCGCGGCGGCGCCGCCCGCGTCCGAAGTCATGAAGGAAGCGGCGGCGTTCGTCGGCAAGCATGCGGTCGTCGCCCACAACGCCGGCTTCGACAAGCGCTTCTGGCAGTCGGAACTGGGGATGCTCGGCATGTCGGCCGACCATCCGTTTGCGTGCACGATGCTGGTGGCGAGGCGGATCTATCCCGACGCCCGGAGTCACCGCCTGTCGAGCCTGGCCGAGATGCTGCGGCTGCCGCAAACGGGCCGTGCGCACCGGGCGATGGTCGATGCCGAGATGGCCGGGCATCTTTGGTGCCGGTTGCAGCAGGAAATTTCGCGGACTTATGGACTGGATCGGATCGATCACGCGTTGATGTCGCGGGTGCAGGCGACGACCAAGGCGAAGGTGCCGATGTATTTGCGGTCGCTCGGGCGGGCGTGTACGTGACGCATCCGATGCCGGAACGGAAAACACCTCGCTCGCTGGCTGACTGCACGCGTTAACGCAAAACGACCTGGCAATTGAATTGCCAGGCCGCTTCTTGCTCCTCGTGAGCCGGGGCAGCACGCCAACCGAACCAGCCCTCCCGCTTGCGAACTATCGCGACATCAAACGATGCGCAACGGCACAAGCGGAATCGAACGGCGATTCAGTCGGAATGCTCACTCCCACTCGATCGTCGCCGGCGGCTTCCCCGAGATGTCGTACACGACCCGGTTGATCCCGCGCACCTCGTTGATGATCCGGTTCGACGCACGGCCGAGCAACGCATACGGCAGATGCGCCCAATGCGCGGTCATGAAGTCGGTCGTCTGCACCGCGCGCAGCGACGTCACATAGTCGTATGTGCGCCCATCGCCCATCACGCCCACCGACTTGACCGGCAGGAACACCGCGAACGCCTGGCTCGTCAGGTCGTACCAGCTCTTGCCGACATCGCCCTCGCCGCACAGCCCCGCAGCCGCATCCTGCGCGGTCGCGGTCGTGCCACGCAGCTCCTCGATGAAGATCGCGTCCGCACGGCGCAGCAGGTCCGCATACTCGCGCTTCACTTCGCCGAGAATCCGCACGCCGAGGCCCGGGCCCGGGAACGGATGGCGGTACACCATCTCCGGCGGCAGGCCGAGCGCGACACCCAGCTCGCGCACTTCGTCCTTGAACAGGTCGCGCAGCGGCTCGAGCAGCTTCAGGCCGAGCGTTTCCGGCAGGCCGCCGACGTTGTGGTGGCTCTTGATCGTCGTCGCCTTCTTCGTCTTCGTGCCGCCCGATTCGACCACGTCCGGGTAGATCGTGCCCTGCGCGAGCCACTTCGCCTTCGACAGCTTCTGCGCTTCAGCCTGGAACACCTCGACGAACTCGCGGCCGATGATCTTGCGCTTCGCTTCCGGATCGGTCACGCCGGCCAGGTGGCCGAGGAACTGGTCGGACGCGTCGACGTGCACGACCTTCGCATGCAGCCGGCCCTCGAACATGTCGAGCACCATCTTGCCTTCGTTCAGGCGCAGCAGGCCGTGATCGACGAACACGCAGGTCAGCTGATCGCCGATCGCGCGATGGATCAGCGCGGCCGCGACGCTCGAATCGACACCGCCCGACAGGCCGAGAATCACTTCCTCGTCACCGACCTGCTCGCGGATCTTCGCGACGGCTTCCTCGATGTGGTTCTTCATGATCCAGTCGGGCTTCGCGCCGGCGATTTGCAGCACGAAGCGTTCGATGATCTGGCGGCCCTTCACCGTGTGCGTGACTTCCGGATGGAACTGCACCGCGTAGTAGCCGCGCGCCTCGTCGGCCATGCCGGCGATCGGGCAGCTCGGCGTCGACGCCATCAGCGCGAAGCCCGGCGGCAGCTCGGCCACCTTGTCGCCGTGGCTCATCCAGACCTTCAGCATCCCGTGGCCTTCGGCCGTCGTGAAATCCTCGATGCCGTCGAGCAGGCGCGTATGGCCGTGCGCACGCATTTCCGCGTAGCCGAATTCGCGATGGTCGCTCCACTCGACCTTGCCGCCGAGCTGCACGGCCATCGTCTGCATGCCGTAGCAGATGCCGAGCACCGGCACGCCGAGATCCCACACGGCCTGCGGCGCGCGCAGTTGATGGTCTTCGTACGTGCTCGCGTGGCTGCCCGACAGGATCACCGCCTTCGGCGCGAACTCGCGGACGAATTCGTCGGACACATCGTTCGGATGGATTTCGCAGTAGACGTGCGCTTCACGCACGCGGCGCGCGATCAGTTGGGTGACTTGCGAACCGAAGTCGAGAATCAGGATTTTGTCGTGCATGGCTGCGGACGGGATGAAGAGAATAAGAAAAGCAGCGCACGAAGCGCTGCGTCAAAAGCATGGATAGCGGCGTCGGGCGGCAGGCGGCTCGCGCGACGCATCGCCGGTCAATCCTGCGACGGCGGGCGCGCGTCGAACGCGACGCTGCCTGACGCGCGCTCGGAGGCGGCCGATGGGGCTGCCGCGGCCGGCGCCGAAGGCGCCACCGGACGGCTGACGACCGGCTCGACCCGCGGCTGCACGGCGGAAGCCCGCGCCGGTTCGACCGGACGCTGCGCGTCCCGGCCCTCGAGCGCCTGCGCTTTCTCGCGCCGGCGCACGGCCGATGCGAGGCGCACGCCGCCGAGGCCGAGCAGGATCAACGCGACTCCGGCCACCGCCGACAACACCCGGCCGGCGGCCGCGAGCGCGGGGCCGCTGCCGGTGCCGAGCGACCACACGACCGTCAGCACGCCGGTCAGCCAGTTGACATGGCCGACCGCGCGCGCGACGGGCGCCGTGAGGTCGCCGTTGAACGCCGCATGAAACGCGAGCCACGCGAGCCCGAGCAGCGCGATGCCGAACGCCTGGCCGAGCATCGCCGGCTGGATGTTCGCCAGTTGCAGCGCGTTGAACAGCGCCTGCCAGGGCGTCAGCACGAACAGCACGCCGAACGCCAGCAGCAGCACGGCATCGACGATCAGCACGGCTCGCAGCAGCGGTTTCATCGGCGATCAGTCCACGTGGTAGTTCGGCGCTTCCTTCGTGATCTGCACGTCGTGCACGTGCGACTCGCGCATGCCCGCCGCGGTGATCTGGACGAATTCGGCCTTCTCGTGCAGCTCGTCGATCGTCTTGCAGCCGCAGTAGCCCATGCTCGCGCGCACGCCGCCGACCAGCTGGAACAGGATCGCGTTGACCGAACCCTTGTACGCGACGCGGCCTTCGATGCCTTCCGGCACGAGCTTGTCGATGTTCGCCGAGTTGTCCTGGAAGTAGCGGTCCGCCGCGCCGTCCTTCATCGCACCGACCGAGCCCATGCCGCGATACGACTTGTACTGGCGGCCCTGGTACAGGAACACGTCGCCCGGCGCCTCTTCGGTGCCCGCGAGCATGCTGCCCATCATCACGGCGTTCGCGCCGGCCGCGAGGGCCTTCGACACGTCGCCCGAGAAGCGCACGCCGCCGTCGGCGATGCACGGCACGCCGGTGCCCTTCAGTGCTTCCGCGACGTTCGCGATCGCGCTGATCTGCGGCACGCCGACACCCGCGACGATCCGCGTCGTGCAGATCGAGCCCGGGCCGATGCCGACCTTGACCGCGTCCGCGCCGTATTCGACGAGCGCCTTCGCGGCGGCGGCCGTCGCGATGTTGCCGCCGATCACCTCGACGTGCGGGAAGTTCTGCTTGACCCAGCGCACACGCTCGAGCACGCCCTTGCTGTGACCGTGCGCGGTATCGACGACGATCACGTCGACGCCGGCCTGCACCAGCAGCTCGACGCGTTCTTCGTTGTCCGGACCGACGCCGACCGCCGCGCCTGCGCGCAGCTTGCCGTGTTCGTCCTTGCACGCGTCCGGGTGCTCGGTCTGCTTCGTGATGTCCTTGACGGTCATCAGGCCGCGCAGTTCGAACGCGTCGTTGACGACCAGCACGCGCTCGAGGCGGTGGCTGTGCATCAGCGCCTTCGCCTCGGCGAGCGGCGTGCCTTCCTTGACCGTGACGAGGCGCTCGCGCGGCGTCATGATCGACTTGACCGGCTCGTCGAGGCGCGTTTCGAAACGCAGGTCGCGGTTCGTGACGATACCGACGAGCTGCGGGCCTTCGACGACCGGGAAGCCCGAGATGCCATGCTGGCGCGACAGCGCGATCACGTCGCGCACCTTCATTTGCGGCGGCACCGTGATCGGGTCGCGGACGACGCCCGACTCGAAACGCTTGACCTTGGCGACTTCGCGGGCCTGTTCGGCCGGCGTCAGGTTCTTGTGGACGATACCGACGCCCCCCTGCTGCGCCATCGCGATCGCGAGGCGACCTTCGGTGACCGTGTCCATCGCGGCGGACACGAGCGGCATGTTCAGGGAGATGTTGCGGGTCAGCTTGGTCTTGAGGCTGGTGTCGCGCGGGAGAACGTCGGAGAAGGCGGGAACGAGGAGCACGTCATCGAAAGTGAGTGCTTTTTGGATCAGACGCATGGCAAATCCTATGGGCGCAAAAGCGAATTATACGCGAAGCGCCGCGAATTTTCACAACACGAACAACGGCTTAGCCGGTTTCGGCCGCTCGGGGGCCGAATCGTTCGGATCGCCGTTCGGTTCGTTTTCGATCGCTTTTCGTTTTACGGGCGCGTCGAACCATTCGCGCAATCAGGCCGGGCGGCAGGTGCGCGTGTTGCGGCGGGGCTACACGGGCGCGACGACAGCGTCCGCGCACGGCCCGGCGACACACCCGCCGAAGCGGCTTGCCTGCCCGCCTCACGCCAGCCCGGCCGCGCGGGCCACCATCGCGATGCCGGCCGCCACCACCGCGTACCCGACGATCCGCGCGACGCGCCCGCCGGCCGGCGCCACGCGTTCGGCGGCGATCGCCACCGCGACGGCGGCCATCACGCGCAGATCCATCATGCCGGCCGCCAGCGCGACCGCCATCAGGTTCCCGCAACACGCGCCGCATCGGATCGCGGCGCGCAGGCCGTACCGCCATGCCGTGACGACCGCAGCCCGCGGCACATGCCCATCGTGCGCCGCCGCGTGCCGGCAGCACGCGAGCCGGCGCGCCTTCCACCCGGAGAATTGCAACGCGCCCGCGGCCAGCACGACGGCGCCGGCCGCGAACGGGATCGCCCGGGCGAACGCCGGCAGCCGGGCGGCGGCCATCGTCAGTGCGGCGCCAATCGGAAACACGAGCGCCCCGAGCGCAATCCAGACCGAGAAATATCCGGCCCCCGCGACGACGACGAGCCAGGCCGACCTCGCCGTCCGCGGACCGATGCGCTGCCGGTAACCCCAGAGCATCGGCGCGAGCACGGGCAGCATCATCGTCACCGTCATCGCGCCCCACATTTCAACGAACGCCACGAACGCGCGTCCGGCACCCTGCCCGCACGGCCGCAGCCAGGCGGCCGACGCCATCCAGCCGCCGGGCATCGGTTCGCCGCCCATCGCCGCCATCGACGCGTGCTGCGCCAGCAACGCCATCGCGGCGACCGCGAACACGGCCACGGCCGCCGCGCCGAACGCCCGCCGATCGGAGGCCGTCTCGCCGGTCGTCGGCCCAGTTTTCGGCCCAGTTTTCGGCCCGGTTGCCGGCCCGGTTGCCGGCCCGGTCGTCGTTCGTGTCATCACGCGCTCCCGCCCGTGGCCACCCCGCTCAACCGCGCGCGTACTCGTCGTGACGGCGCCACCATGGGCCGGCCTCGTTGCGACCGAGCGGCGCGCGATCGAGCCACTGGTACATCCCCCACAACCCGTCGAGGCCGCGCGCGTAAGTCGAATACGTGTGATAGACGGCGCCGTCCTCGCGCACGAATGCGCTCATTCCCGGCCGGTCGAGCGAATACGTGCGTGCGTCGGTGCCGCACGTGGCCGCGAACTGTACGACGGGTGCCGGCGGCGGATCCATGTCCATCGCATGGCCGGCCCGCGCATAGTTGTATTCGACGTCGCCCGCGCGCTGCTGCGTTTCGGTGAACGACACGTTGAAGTCGAAGTTGAAATCGCTGCCGACCGACGACGCCCACGGGAACGTCCAGCCCATCCGCTGCCGGTATGCGAGCAGTTTCGCGAGCGGCGCGCGCGACACGGCCGCGAGCGTCACGTCGTGGTGCGCCAGATGCACGGCGAAGCCGTCGAAGCCGTCGGCGAGCGCCGAGCACGACGGGCAGCCCGCCTTGTAGTCGGGGCCGAACATGAAGTGATAGACGAGCAATTGCGAACGGCCGTGAAACAGGTCGTCGAGCGTCGCCTGCCCGTCCTCGGTATCGAACCGGTAAGTCTTGTCGACGCGCACCCACGGCAGCGCCTGGCGCCGCCGCGCGAGTTCGTCGCTTTGCCGCGTCAGCGCCTTTTCCGCGTCGAGCAGCGCGCGACGTTCGGCCAGCCATTCGTCGCGGGTTCCGGTGAGATGGGTCGTCATTGCAGGTTCCTCCTTCCGATGGGTATCCGGGCACGGCATCCGGAGCCGTGTGCGTGGTGCTAGATTAGTGGCCGGCATCGGGCCAGAGGGAGTGACAAGTGTGTCGGGATTCGGATGGATTCGCTGATCACGGCGGCCGCGCGCGCGCTCGCGGCCGGTGACGCGCTCGGCGCACTGAACCGCGTCGCGCTGCGCGACGATGCGCCGGCGCTCGCGCTGCGCGGGATCGCGCTCGCGCAGCTCGGCGATTTCGACCGTGCACGCGCGCTCGTGCGCGGCGCCGCACGCGCATTCGGCGCGAAAGAAGCGGTCGCGCGGGCGCGCTGCGTCGTCGCGGAAGCCGAGATCGCGCTCGCGTCGCGCGACCTGCACTGGCCGACGCGCGCGCTCGATGCGGCCTGCGCGACGCTCGACGCGCACGGCGACCACGCGAACGTCGCGCATGCCCGCTATCTCGGCGTGCGCCGCTTGCTGCTGATCGGCCATCTCGACGAGGCCGAGCAGCTGCTTGCGCATCTCGATCCCGCGCCGCTGCCGCCCGCATCGCGCGCCGCCCATGAATTGATCGCAGCCGGCATCGCGATGCGCCGCATCCGCACGCATGCGGCCCGTGCGGCGCTCGACCGTGCGCGGACAGCCGCGCGCGCCGCCGGCATCGCGGCGCTGACGGCCGAGGTCGACACCGCGGCGCTCGCACTCGACGCACCGGCCGCGCGGCTCATCGCGCGCGGCACGTCGCGGCTCGTGTCGCTCGACGAAGTCGAGACGCTGTTCGAGTCGAATTCGCTGGTCGTCGACGCATGCCGCCACACGGTGCGCGATGCGCGCACGACCGTGTCGCTCGCGCGGCGTCCGGTGCTGTTCGTGCTCGCCCGCGCGCTTGGCGAAGCGTGGCCGGCCGACGTGTCGAGAAACGCGCTCGTCGCCGCCGCGTTCCGCGCGAAACAGGCCGACGAATCGCATCGTGCGCGGCTGCGTGTCGAAATCGGCCGGCTGCGCGCGGTGCTGCGCCCGCTCGCGAACGTCGTCGCGACACCGCGCGGCTTCGCGCTCGAACCGCTCGGCGTGCGCGACACCGTCGTCCTCGCGCGCCCGGTCGACGATCGGCACGCGGCCCTGCTCGCGCTCCTCGCCGACGGCGAAGCGTGGTCGAGCTCCGCGCTGGCGCTCGCGCTCGGCACCAGCCAGCGCACCGTGCAGCGCGCGCTCGATGCGCTCGCGGAAACCGGCAAGGTGCAGGCGCTCGGCCGCGCACGCGCGCGCCGCTGGATGACGCCGCCGCTGCCCGGATTCGCGACGACCTTGTTACTCCCGGTTGCGCTGCCGGGCGATTAGGATGGCCTCATCGAACCACGAGGTGACGAACATGAAACGCTCCACTGCAGACATCCTTCACGAATACGGCCCGTTTCCGGGCGTCGACGGCGTGCACGGCGTCACGTTCGACGGGCAGCACGTGTGGTACGCGTCCGGCGACAAGCTGAATGCGCTCGACCCCGAGCGCGGCACGATCGTCCGTTCGCTCGACGTCGCCGCGCACGCGGGCACCGCATTCGACGGCCGCCACCTGTTCCAGATCGTCGAGGACCGCATCGAGAAGATCGACCCCGAATCGGGCCGCGTGCTCGCGACGATCCCGGCGCCCGGCGGCGGCGCCGATTCGGGGCTCGCGTGGGCGGAAGGCACGCTGTGGGTCGGCCAGTACAGCGAACGCAAGATTCATCAGGTGGATCCGCAGTCGGGCGCCGTGCTGCGCACGATCGAATCGAACCGCTTCGTCACCGGCGTGACATGGGTCGACGGCGAGCTGTGGCACGGCACGTGGGAAGCCGACCGGAGCGACCTGCGGCGCATCGATCCGCGCACGGGGGAAGTACTCGAGCAGATCGACATGCCGGCCGGCGTCGGCGTGTCGGGGCTCGAATCCGACGGTCACGACCGCTTCTACTGCGGCGGCGGCAACAGCGGCAAGCTGCGTGCCGTGCGGCGCCCGGCGCGCGCGCGTGTCGCCGGCGACGGCGCGGCGGCGACGCCCGATTCGACAGAGGATTGATTCGCCGCCCTGTCGAAACCACTCCATGCCCCGAGTGCAGGAATGAACAAGACGCCGCGGCGACGGCATCGCTAAGATGCGCGCACCTCGGTCATTTTGTTCGGAGCGGTCGATGCAGCGCGGCGTGGTGTACGGTGTCCTGGCGGGCGCCATGTGGGGCATGGTGTTTCTGGTTCCGCGGCTGCTGACCGATTTCTCGCCGCTGCTGCTGAGCGCCGGCCGCTACACGATGTACGGCCTCGTGTCGCTCGTGGCCGCGCTGCCGGCCGCGCGCGCGCTGCTGGCCCGGCTGACCCGCGAGGATCTCGTCGCCCTCGTGAGGCTCGCCGTCATCGGCAACGTCGCGTACTACATGCTGCTGTCCGGCGCCGTGCACCTGATCGGCATCGCGCCGAGTTCGCTGATCGTCGGCGTGCTGCCCGTGACCGTCACGCTCGCGGGCCTCGGCGACCAAGGCGCGATGCCGCTGCGGCGGCTTGCCGCCCCGCTCGCGCTGGTGATCGCGGGCATCGTCTGCATCAACGTCGATCTGTTTACGTCCGAAGCCGCGCACGCGACGACGCTCGCCCAGAAGCTCGCGGGCATCGCCTGCGCGGCGGGCGCGCTCGCGAGCTGGACCTGGTATGCGGTGGCAAATACGCGATACCTGCAGCGCCATCACCATTTCGGCGGCAACGAATGGTCGGTGCTGTGGGGTGTCGTGACGGGTCTGATCGGCGCGCTCTGCTGGGTGGCGATCCTCGCGCTGCCGGCCGGCGCCGTGCAGGCGGCCGTGCCCGCATCGCGCTGGCAGTTGTTCTGGCTGCTGAACCTCGTGCTCGCGATCGGCGCGTCGTGGCTCGGCAACGGGCTGTGGAACGCCGCGTCGAAGCGGCTGCCGCTGACGCTGTCGGGTCAGCTGATCGTGTTCGAAACCGTGTTCGCGATGCTGTACGCGTTCGTGTACGACCGGCGAATGCCGCATGTGCTGGAGATCGCCGCGCTCGTGCTGCTGCTCGCCGGTGTATACGGCTCGGTACGAAAGCATGGCGACACGCCGGGCGGCGCGCCGACAAACGCAAACGCCGCGGCCCACTGAGCGCCGCGGCGTTTGATCGGACCCATCAGCGCGAACGACGCGTCAGCGCGCGTCCTTGTGCATCCACTTGCGGCCCTCGATCGAGCCGTCGCGGCGGGACTTGTCGACGCGCCGCTGGCGCGCGAGCTTCGGATCGACGATCAGCGGACGGTAGATCTCGACGCGATCGTGGTCGACGAGCGGCGCATCGAGCGGCGCGAGCTTGCCGTAGACGCCCGTCTTCGCGTGCGCGAGATCGATCTCCGGGTGCAGCGCGAGCACGCCGCTCGCGTGGATCGCCGAGCGCACGGTCGCGCCTTCGGGCAGCGACAGCGGAATCAGCGTCTGGCGGTCCGGCAGTGCATAGCAGACTTCGATCGACAGCATCGCGTCACCCCTTTCCGTAGCGCTGGTCCGCGCGCTTCACGAACGAATCGACGAACGTGTTCGCGATGTGGCTGAACACCGGCCCGATGATCTTCTCGAGCAGGATGCTCGAAAACTCGTAGTGCAGCGCGAATTCGATCTTGCACGCGTCGGCGCGCAGCGGGATGAAGCGCCACGAACCCGTGAACTTCTTGAACGGCCCGTCCGCGAACTCCATGTCGATCCGTGTCGGACGCTGCTGCGTGTTGCGCGTCGCGAAATGCTGCTTGATACCCTTGAAGTTGATGTCGATGCGCGCTTCCATTCCGCTCTCGTCCTGACGGCGAACCTCGACACCGCCGCACCAGGGCAGGAAATTGGGGTAGTCGGCCACGTCGGTGACGAGGTCGAACATCTGTTCCGCCGAGTGACGGATCAATACGGTTTTCTGGACATCTGCCATAAATCGCGCGGCATCGCTTAAAGTGGGAACGCCAAGCCGGGCGATTCCCGCCCCGCTTTGCTAAAATCGTGATTTTAAACGAGTTGGCCCGATCCTTTCATGAGCATCATCGACAACAGGAAAGCGCACTTCGATTATCACATCGAGGAACGCTACGAGGCGGGGCTCGTGCTGGAGGGCTGGGAAGTCAAGGCGCTGCGCGCCGGACGCGGCCAGATCAAGGAAGGCTACGTCGTGGTGAAGAACGCCGAGATCTTCCTGATCGGGACCCATATCAGCCCGCTGCCCGAGGCCTCGACGCACATCAAGCCCGACCCGGTCCGCACGCGCAAGCTGCTGCTGCACCGCGACGAAATCAAGAAGCTGATCGGCAAGGTCGAGCAGCGCGGCTATACGCTCGTGCCGCTGAACTTCCACTACAAGGGCGGCCGCGTGAAATGCGACATCGCGCTCGCGAAGGGCAAGAAGCTGCACGACAAGCGCGAAACCGAGAAGAAACGCGACTGGGAACGCGAGAAGGCGCGCATCATGCGCGCCGGCACCTGACGCGCACGGCATCAACGCAAACGACACGGCCCGCTCGAAGCGGGCCGTGTCGCTTTTGACTATCTGAATCGCGCGTCCGGTTTGCCCGACTGCGCGACGATTCGTCGCACGACGATGCGCACGCGGCAGCCGCGCGCGCATCGCATCGGGCTCAGCCCTTCGCGCCGGACGCCGCCCCCGCGTTCTTGACGATCGTCAGCGCCGACGAGATCGCGGTGCCGAGATCCGACAGGTTCGACGGCACGATCAGCGTGTTGCCCTGCTTCGCGAGATTCGCGAACGCGCCGACATACTGCTCGGCGACCTTCAGGTTCACCGCGTCCATCCCGCCTTGCGACTGGATCGCGCTCGCGATCTTCTGGATCGCCTGCGCGTTCGCCTCGGCCACCGCCAGAATCGCGGCGGCTTCGCCCTGCGCCTGGTTGATCGCGGCCTGCCGTTCGCCTTCGGACTTCTGGATCGCGGCTTCACGCGCACCCGACGCGAGGTTGATCTGTTCCTGCTTGCGGCCTTCGGATGCGGCGATCAGCGCGCGTTTTTCACGCTCCGCGGTGATCTGCGCCTGCATCGCGTGCAGGATTTCCTTCGGCGGCGTCAGGTCCTTGATCTCGTAGCGCAGCACTTTCACGCCCCAGTTCGCCGCTGCCTGATCGAGCGCCGACACGATGTTGTGGTTGATGAAATCGCGTTCCTCGAACGTCTTGTCGAGTTCGAGCTTGCCGACCACCGAGCGCAGCGTCGTTTGCGCGAGCTGCGTGATCGCCAGCACGAAGTTGCTCGATCCGTAGGACGCCTTCATCGGATCGGTCACCTGGAAGTACAGCACGCCGTCGACCTGCAACTGCGTGTTGTCGCGCGTGATACAGACCTGGCTCGGCACGTCGAGCGGAATTTCCTTCAGCACGTGCCGGTATGCGATGCGATCGACGAACGGCAGCACGATATTGAGACCGGGCGACAGCGTCGCGTGGTAGCGCCCGAAGCGCTCGAGCACCCATGCATGCTGCTGCGGCACGATCTTCACCGTCTTCGACACGATCACGATCGCGATGACGAGCAGGACAACCCAGATGATCAGCGAATCCATGAAATATTCTCTCCTTGTTGTATCAGCGGACGATCAGCCCGCGGGTTTCGCCACGACCACGAGGCAATTGCCGCGCACGGCGCTGACTTGGTACACGTGCGCATCGTCGCGCTCGCCGTGCGCGAGCTCGACGTCCCAGTCGGCGCCGCGATACTGCACGCGCGCGCGGCCGTCACGCCACGCGTCGACCGTGACGGTCGAGCCGATATCGAGATTGACGTCGGGATTCGTCGACGTATCGCGCTTCTGCTTGCGGCCGAGCCCCGAGCGGCGCAGCGCGATCATCGCGACGATCGCGACCGCGGCCGCCGCGCCGAACTGCACGTGCGGCGCGAAACCGGCCAGTTGCAACACACCGCCCGCGAGAAAGCCGAGCGCGATCATCAGCAGATAGAACGTGCCCGTCAGCAACTCCGCGACGACCAGCACGCCGACCCCGACCCACCAGAACAGATGCCCCGACATCATTGTGGTCTCCAGAAAAACGCCCCGATGCTCACTCTATTCGCTGCGTGCGCAACTGCACGCAGCGCTCGGCACACGCGAGATCGCCGCGCGTACCGACGAAAAAAAACACCCCGGTGCTTACCGGGGTGTTTATAGCACGAACCTTGCATTTTGCCTTCAACGAAAGCGCGGCGGACCGCCCTTTCGCCGAAGTTGCATGCCCGATCGTTACTTGCGGTTGGCGAGCGCCTGCCACGTATCGATGATCGTGTCGGGGTTCAGCGAGATCGACACGATGCCTTCGTCGGTCAGCCATTGCGCGAAGTCCGGGTGATCGGACGGGCCCTGGCCGCAGATCCCGACGTACTTGCCCATCTTGCGGCAGGTATCGATCGCACGCTTCAACAGGAACTTGACGGCCGGGTCGCGTTCGTCGAAGTCGACGGCCAGCAGTTCCATGCCCGAATCGCGGTCGAGGCCGAGCGTGAGCTGCGTGAGGTCGTTCGAGCCAATCGAGAAACCGTCGAAGTGCTCCAGGAACTCTTCGGCGAGGATCGCGTTGGTCGGGACTTCGCACATCATCACGAGGCGCAGGCCGTTTTCGCCGCGCTTCAGGCCGAACTTCTCGAGCAGGCCGACGACGCGCTCCGCCTGCTTCACGGTCCGCACGAACGGCACCATGATCTCGACGTTGGTCAGACCCATCTCGTCACGCACGCGCTTCAGTGCACGGCATTCCATCTCGAACGCCTGCGCGAAGTCCTCGGCGATGTAGCGCGATGCGCCGCGGAAGCCCAGCATCGGGTTTTCCTCGTCCGGCTCGTAACGCGAACCGCCGATCAACTTCTTGTACTCGTTCGACTTGAAGTCGGACAGACGCACGATCACGGGCTTCGGATAGAACGCCGCCGCGATCGTCGCGACGCCTTCCGTCAGCTTGTCGACGTAGAACTGACGCGGCGACGCGTGACCGCGCGCGACGCTCTCGACCGCCTTCTTCAGGTCCTGGTCGATGTTCGGGTACTCGAGAATCGCCTTCGGGTGAACGCCGATGTTGTTGTTGATGATGAACTCGAGACGCGCGAGACCCACACCGCCGTTCGGCAGTTGCGAGAAGTCGAACGCGAGCTGCGGGTTGCCGACGTTCATCATGATCTTGACCGGGATTTCCGGCAGTTCGCCGCGCTGCACTTCCGTGACTTCCGTCTCGAGCAGCCCGTCGTAGATCTTGCCTTCGTCGCCTTCCGCGCACGACACGGTGACGAGCGCGCCGTCCTTCAGCACGTCCGTTGCATCGCCGCAGCCGACGACTGCCGGCACGCCGAGCTCACGCGCGATGATCGCCGCATGGCAGGTACGGCCGCCACGGTTCGTGACGATCGCCGCCGCCCGCTTCATCACCGGCTCCCAGTTCGGGTCGGTCATGTCGGCCACCAGCACGTCGCCCGGCTGCACGCGTTCCATTTCCGACGGATCCTGGATCACGCGCACGGGGCCCGCGCCGATCTTCTGGCCGATCGCACGACCCGTCGCGAGCACCTGCGACTGGCCCTTCAGCTTGAAGCGCTGCTCGGCCTTGCCGCTCGCCTGGCTCTTCACCGTTTCCGGACGCGCCTGCAGGATGAAGATCTTGCCGTCGCGGCCGTCCTTGCCCCACTCGATGTCCATCGGACGCTGGTAGTGCTTCTCGATGATGACCGCGTACTTCGCCAGCTCGATCACGTCTTCATCGGTGATCGAGTAGCGGTTGCGCTGCTCGTGCGGCACGTCGACCGTCTTCACGCGGCCCGGCTCGCCCGGCTGCGTGAATTCCATCTTGATCAGCTTCGAGCCGATCGAGCGGCGGATGATCGGGTACTTGTCCTGCGCGAGCGTCGTCTTGAACACGTAGAACTCGTCCGGGTTCACCGCGCCCTGCACGACGGTTTCGCCCAGGCCGTAGCTCGACGTGATGAACACGGCGTCCTTGAAGCCCGATTCGGTATCGATCGTGAACATCACGCCGGCCGCGCCGACGTCCGAGCGGACCATGCGCTGCACACCGGCCGACAGCGCGACTTCGGCGTGCGTGAAGCCCTTGTGCACGCGGTACGAGATCGCGCGGTCGTTGTACAGCGACGCGAACACGTGCTTCATGCGGTCGAGCACGTCGTCGATGCCGACGACGTTCAGATACGACTCCTGCTGGCCGGCGAACGATGCGTCGGGCAGGTCTTCCGCGGTCGCGGACGAGCGCACGGCGAACGACAGTTCGGCCGGCGAGCCGTTCTTCAGCACTTCGAACTGCGCGCGGATTTCCTGCTCGAGGCGTTCCTGCAGCGGCGCGTCGACGATCCACTTGCGGATTTCGGCACCGGCTTCGGCGAGCGCCTTCACGTCGTCGATGTCGAGCGACTCGAGACGCTTGGCGATGCGATCGGTGAGGTCGTTGTGCTTGAGGAAATCGCGGAATGCGAGCGCGGTCGTGGCGAAACCGGTGGGTACGCGAACGCCTGCTTCGGAAAGCTGGCTGATCATCTCGCCGAGCGACGCATTCTTGCCGCCCACGATCTCCACATCGGTCATCCGCAACTGCTCGAACGGAATTACATACGCCTGGTCCTTTGCGACGTTTGCTGCGTTAGTCATACAAGCCCCTAAGTGTGAAAAAAATGCTCGATCGCGCAAGTGGGCTCGAACGCGGGCGCTTGCAAAAAGGCGCGGCGCGTCTTGCGCAACCTGTTAGATAAACACTCGCAGCGGCGAAAATCTTCCGACCCGATTTGCAAAAATCCCGGCAGAAGGGCGATATTTGCAGACAAATCGCCAGACTTGCCGGGAATTCTTGAATCTCGCGGCCAAGTCGCGGACGCCGTTCGCGCCCCGCCCCCGCAATTGCTTATCCAACAGGTTGCCGCTATTCTACCGTGCCGGCTGCCGGATGTGGCGCGACCTTGTCACTGGGTCTGGAGGCACGCCTCCAGCCGCCCGCGCAACTGCCCTTCACGCTCGACGTCCAGATTCATGCTGCCTACCGTATTCATCGTCTCCGACGGCACCGGGATCACTGCCGAAACCTTCGCGCACTCGATCCTCTCCCAGTTCGACCAGAAATTCCGCCTCGTGCGCGTGCCGTTCGTCGACTCGCTCGACAAGGCCTATGCGACCGTCGAGAAGATCAACGAAGCCGCCGTGCACGACGGCCGCCGCGCGATCGTGTTCACGACGCTCGTCGACAGCGAGTCGAACGACATCGTCAAGCGCTCGAACGCGCTCGTGCTCGACATGTTCCAGCGCTTCGTCGAACCGCTCGAGCAGGAACTGGAGCTCAAGTCGAGCCACGCGATGGGCCGCGGCCACCAGAACGCGGACACCGAGGAATACAAGACGCGGATCGAGGCGATCAACTTCTCGCTCGCGCACGACGACGGCCAGTCGAATCGCAACCTGTCGGAAGCCGACGTGATCCTCGTCGGCGTGTCGCGCAGCGGCAAGACGCCGACGAGCCTGTACCTCGCGATGCAGTACGGCGTGAAGGCGGCCAACTATCCGCTGATTCCGGAGGATTTCGAACGCGGCAAGCTGCCGTCGGCGCTGTCGCCGTACAGCGAGAAGCTGTTCGGGCTGTCGATCGACCCGCAGCGCCTGTCGGAGATCCGCAACGAGCGCCGGCCGGGCAGCAAGTACGCGGCGCCCGAGAACTGCCGCTACGAGATCAACGAGGCCGAGGCGATGATGCGCCGCGAAGGGATCAAGTGGCTGTCGTCGACGCACAAGTCGATCGAGGAAATCGCGACGACGATCCTGCAGGAAATCCGCCTCGACCGGCAATCGTACTGAGCGCGAGAGCGCAGGCCGCCGTCGGGCCGTCGCCGAAAACAACAAGGCCGCGTCGAACGCGGCCTTGTTTCGTTTTACCGCACATGCAACGCGTGCGGCGTCACGCAGGCCGCCGCTGCTGCCGTACCTGTTCGAACAGGCACACCGCTGTCGCAGCAGCAACGTTCAGCGACTCCATCCCGCCCGGCTGCGGAATCGTCACCCGATGCGTGGCCGCGTCGCGCCAGAACGCCGACACGCCGGCGCCTTCGTTACCGAACACCCAGGCGACGGGCCCCGACAGGTCGCAGTCGTAGACCGCCTGCGCGCCGTGCGAGTCGGTCAGCGCGACCGGTACGCCGAGGCGTTCGGCCAGCGCCGCCGCTTCGACGTCCTCATGGATCGACAACAAGAAATGCGCGCCCATGCCCGAGCGCAGCACCTTCGACGACCACGCGTAGGCCGTCCCCGGCGCGCAGAACACGTGACGCACGCCGGCCGCCGCCGCGCTGCGCAGGATCGAGCCGACGTTGCCGGCATCCTGCACGCCGTCGAGCACGACCGACGTGTGCGTCACGCGTTCGGGCAGCGGTTGCGCCGGCCGATCGACCAGCAGCAGGAAGCCGACGCCGTTGACGACATTCGACAACTGCCCGAACAACGCGTCCGGCAGCGTGACGATCCGCTGCGCGTCGATGCGCGCGACGATCGCCTGCGCCTCGGCATGGCCGAGCGCGCCTTCGGTCGTCACGCACAATTCGGGCGTCGCGCCCGTATCGAGGTACGCGCTCGCGAGGTGGAAACCTTCGAGCAGCGCCTGGCCGCTGCGGCGCTGCTGGGGCGTCGAACCCGCGAGCGCCTTCAGGCGCTTGTACAGCGGGTTGTCGCGGGAAGTAATGCTTTTCATCAAAGGGCCTGTTCCCGCTAATAACGGGCTTGCGAACGTGCCTCGCCGGTCGCAGTGCAAGAAGCAAGGAGCGCCGTTTGCCCGAGCCAAACAAGTGACGCGCGACGCCGCAATGCGGCCGGCAAGACACGTTCCCGAAACTAAAAAATCCCTTTCCAGGGGCTGGTCGCCAGAAGGGCCCGTTATTAGCGGGAACAGGCCCTCAGGTCGAGCGCCTCGCGCACGGGGGCAAACGAACGCCGATGCACTTCGCACGGGCCGTGCTCGCGCAGCGCGGCAAGATGTTTCGGCGTGCCGTACCCGGCATGCACGTTGAAGCCATACACGGGAAAGCGCTCATGCAGGTCGACCAGCATCCGGTCGCGCGTGACCTTCGCGAGGATCGACGCGGCCGAGATGCTCGGCACGAGCGCGTCGCCGCTGACGATCGCCTCGGCACGCACCATCAACGTCGGGCAACGGTTGCCGTCGATCTGCGCGAGCGTCGGCAGCACCGACAGCCCTTCGACCGCCCGCTTCATCGCGAGCATCGTCGCATGCAGGATGTTCAGCGTATCGATCTCGTCGACGCTCGCCGACGCGACGCAGTACGCGCGCGAACGCGCGACGATCAGGTCGTACAGCATGTCGCGCTTTTTCGCGGACAGCGCTTTCGAATCGTCGAGCCCGTCGATCGGCTGCGCCGGATCGAGAATCACCGCGGCGGCCACCACCGGCCCCGCGAGCGGGCCGCGGCCGGCTTCGTCGACGCCGCAGACGATCTCGTCCGGGCGGCTGAAATCGAAACCGCCCTGCACGTCGCTGGTCGCGCGGCGGCGCGGTGCACGGACTGCCGTCATGCGCGCCCCTTGCGTTGTTCGAGCACGCGCACGACGGCCTCGGCCGCCTTCGCGGCCGTGTTCTGCCGCAGCGACAGATGCATTTCGGTAAACACTTCGGTCAGCGTACGGCGGTTCGCGTCGTCGCGCAGTTGCGTGAGCGTCGCATCGGCGAGCGCCTCGGGCGTCGCGAAATGCTGCAGCAGCTCCGGCACGACGAAGCGCCCCGCCAGGATGTTCGGCAGGCCGACATACGGGAGGTAGCCCTGCCGGCGCATGATCTGCCCGGTCAGCCAGGGCACCTTGTACGAGATCACCATCGGCTTCTTCAGCAGCGCGGCTTCCAGCGTGACGGTGCCGCTCTTCACGAGGATCGCGTCGGCGGCCGTCATCGCGACCTGCGAACGGCCGTCGGTGATCGTCAGCGCGAGCTGCGGATGGGCGTCGACGAGCGGCTGCAGCAGTTCGCGCAGCGCGGGCGTCGCGGCCGGCATCACGAATCGCACGCCGGGCTCGCGCTGCTGCATCAGCGCCATCGCCGCGAAGAACGTCGGGCCGATCAGCGCGATCTCCGAGCGCCGGCTGCCCGGCAGCACCGCGATCACGGGGCCGTCGGCCGGCAGACCCAGCGCGATGCGCGCGCCGTGCGTGTCGGGTTCGAGCGGAATGTCGTCGGCCAGCGGATGACCGACGTAGGTCGATGCGACGCCGGCCTTGTCGAGGATCGCCGGTTCGAACGGGAACAGGCACAGCATGTGATCGACGGACTTCGCGATCTTCTTGATCCGGCCGCCGCGCCACGCCCAGATCGACGGGCATACGAAGTGGATCGACGGAATGCCCGCGTCGCGCGCCGCCTGTTCGACGCTGAAGTTGAAATCGGGTGCATCGACGCCGATGAACGCGTCCGGCCGCTCGACGAGCAGCTGGCGCTTCAGTTCGCCGCGAATCCGCAGGATCTCGGGAATCTGGCCCAGCGCCTCGACATAGCCGCGCACGGTCAGCTTGTCCATCTGCCAGTGCGAGTCGAAGCCCTGCGCGATCATGCGCGGGCCGCCGATCCCGTAATACTGGGCCGCGTCGGGCAGCCGCTCGCGCAGCCCGCCGAGCAGCGACGCCGCGAGCAGGTCGCCCGACGGCTCGCCGGCCACCATCGCGAGCCGGAGCTGATGGGTGGTGAGCGGCATCGCTTAGCGGATGATGCCGCGTTGCGACGCGTCGATGAACTCGACGAGCGCCTTCACCGGTGCATCGCCGTCACCGCCCGCTTCCGCGAGCTCGCGCAGTTGCACCTTCGCTTCCTCGAGCGACAGGCCGTTCTTGTACAGCAAGCGGTACGCGCTGCGCAGCGCCGAGATCGCGTCGGCCGAGAAGCCGCGCCGGCGCAGCCCTTCGACGTTGATCCCGTGCGGCTCGGCCTTGTTGCCCGCCGCGATCACGAACGGCGGGATGTCCTGCACGAGCGCCGACGCGCCGCCCAGCATCGAATGCGCGCCGATGCGCACGAACTGGTGCACGCCCGACATGCCGCCGACGATCGCGAAATCGCCGATCTCGACGTGGCCGGCCATCTGCGCGTTGCTCGACAGGATCACGTTGTTGCCGACGCGGCAGTCATGACCGATGTGCACGTAGGCCATGATCCAGTTGTCGTCGCCGAGCGTCGTCACGCCGACGTCCTGCACGGTGCCCGTGTGGATCGTCGTGAATTCGCGGATCGTGTTGCGGTTACCGATCACGAGCTTCGTCGGCTCGTCCTTGTACTTCATGTCCTGCGGACGGCCGCCGACCGACGCGTAATGGCCGATGCGGTTGTCCTCGCCGAGCGTCGTATGGCCCTCGATCACGCTGTGCGAGCCGATCGTCGTGCGCGCGCCAATCGTGACGTGCGGGCCGACGATCGCGTACGGGCCGATCTCGACCGATTCGTCGATCTGCGCGCCCGGCTCGACGATCGCGGTAGGATGAATCCTGGTCATGCGCCGTTGCCTCTCGATATGATGTGTCGCGTTGCTCGCGTTATGTTATCCATGCGTGCCGCGTCGCTCAGGGCGCCGCGTCGGCCGTCTTGACCGTGCACATCAGTTCGGCTTCCGCCGCCACCTTGCCGTCCACTTCCGCCACCGCCTTGAACTTCCAGATGCCGCGGATGTAGCGCTCGAACGTCACGTTCAGGATCAGCTGGTCGCCCGGCTCGACCACCCGCTTGAAGCGCGCGCCGTCGATCCCGACGAAGTAATACAGCGTGTTCTCCGGATCCTTCGGCTGCTCTTCCGCGAACGTCAGCAGCGCCGCGGCCTGGGCGAGCGCCTCGAGAATCAGCACGCCCGGCATCACCGGCCGCTTCGGGAAATGCCCCTGGAAGAACGGCTCGTTGATCGACACGTTCTTCAGCGCTTTGATCCCTTTGTGCGGCTCGAGTTCGAGCACGCGGTCGACGAGCAGAATCGGGTAGCGATGCGGCAGCAGCGTGAGGATCTTGTGGATGTCGAGATTGATTTTTTCAGTGCTCATGATGGTTCGTCTCACGCAGAGGCTGCGCGGTGGTGATGCAAAGGCTGAAGCGGGCCGCCGCGCGGCCCAGTCTGGCAAACCGGGCCGGTTGCGCTGGCCGTGCCCGGTTCGTGGTCTCGCATGACGCGCTCAGGCGCCCGCGCCGCCCTGGGCGGCGAGCGCGGCTTCGAGCGCCTTGATGCGCTCGCGCAGCTTGTCGAGGTTGCGCACGAGCGCGGCGCTCTTGTTCCATTCGCCGTGGTCGACGGCCGGGAACGCGCTGGTATAGATGCCGGCCTTCGGCAGCGACTTCGATACGCCCGACTTCGCGGTGATGATCACATAGTCGCCGAGCGTCACGTGGCCGGCGATCCCGGCCGCGCCGCCGATCATGCAGTGGCGGCCGATCGTCGTGCTGCCGGCGATGCCGGCGCTGCCGGCGATCACCGTGTACGCGCCGATCCGGCAGTTGTGGCCGATCTGCACCTGGTTGTCGATCTTCACGCATTCCTCGATGACGGTATCCGCCATCGCGCCGCGATCGATCGTCGTGTTCGCGCCGATTTCGACGTCCGGGCCGATCGTCACGCCGCCGACCTGCGGGATCTTGACCCAGCTTCCGGTGCGCGCGTCGCCGTCGCCGACGAAATCCGGTGCGAAGCCGAAGCCGTCGGAGCCGATCACGGCGCCCGCATGGACGATCGCGCGCGGGCCGATCTTGCAGCCGTGGTACACCGATGCGTTCGGATAGAAATGCGAGCCGGCGCCGATCGTCGTGCCGCGGCCGACGAAGACGTTCGCGTCGAGCTGCACGCCGTCCTCGATCACCGCGCCGGCCTCGACCGTCACGTGCGGGCCGATCACCGCGGTCGCGGCGACCTGCGCGGCCGGATCGATCGTCGCGCTCGGATGCACGCCGGCCGCGCGCGGCGGCGTGGCGAGATCGATGAACATCTGCGCAACGCGCGCGAAGTACGCGTACGGATTCGGCGTCACGATGAAGTTGCGACCACCAGCGGCCGCGCCCAGCTTTTCCAGATCCTTCGGCGCGATCAGCACCGCGCCGGCGCGGGTCGTCTCGACCTGCGACAGGTACTTCGGGTTCGCGAGGAACGCGAGCTGCTGAGGGCCGGCCTGGTCGAGCGGCGCGAGGCCGCTGACCGTGCACTGGGCGTCGCCGGCGATCTCGCCGCCGAACCGCTTTACGAGTGCCTCAAGCGTCAATGCCATTCGTCGTCTGCTCCGTTCAGTTCGTCGAGCCGGACGCGAGCGCCTTGAGCACCTTGTCGGTGATGTCGATGCGCGGGCTGACGTACACGGCTTCCTGCACGATCAGGTCGTAATTCTGCTGCTCGGCGATCTGCTTGATGACCTTGTTCGCCCGTTCCAGCACAGCCGCCAGCTCTTCGTTGCGACGCTGGTTCAGGTCTTCGCGGAACTCGCGCTGCTTGCGCTGGAAGTCGGTGTCGAGCTGCGCGAGATCGCGCTGCTTCTGCGCACGATCGGCCGCCGACAGCGACGTGCCGTTCTTGTCGAGCGAATCGGACATCGACTTCAGGCGCGCCGCGAGGTCCTGCAGATCCTTGTCACGCTTCGCGAACTCGGCTTCGAGCTTCGTCTGCGCCGCCTTCGCGGGCGCCGACTCGCGCAGGATCCGATCCGAATTGACCGCCGCGATGCGGGCGACGTCCTGTGCGTGCACCGTTGCCGCGCCCAAGGCCAGCGCAACGGTCAGCGCGCACATCACTCGTTTCGAAAACTTACCGGTTAGCAAAATTACCCTCTCGTTGCTGTTGTCATGCGTTCGGTCAGAACGCCGTCCCGATCTGGAACTGGAATTTCTGGTACTGGTCGCCTTCATGCTTCTGCAGCGGGAAGCCGAGGCTCAGCTTCAGCGGGCCGATCGGCGAGATCCACGCGAGACCCACACCGTAGCCGTAGCGCAGGCCGTTGGCGCCCGTACTCGTGCCGCCCGGCGCGTTGCCCCATACGTTACCGCCGTCGAGGAACGTGAACACGCGCAGCGTGCGGTCGTAGCCGGTGCCCGGCAGCGGGAACGTCAGCTCGATGTTGCCGACCAGCATCTTCGAGCCGCCGATCGGGTCGTTCGTCTTCGTGTCACGCGGGCCCAGCGAGCTCGGCTCGTAGCCCCGCACGGAGCCGATACCGCCCGCGTAGTAGTTCTTGAAGATCGGGTACGGGTTGCCGATACCGTTACCGTAGCCGCCTTGCAGGTTCAGGCCCAGGATGAAGCCGCGCGAGAACGAATAGTAGTACTGCGCCTGCAGGTCGGCCTTGTAGTACTGGATCTTGCCTACCGGCACGCCGTACTCCATGTTCGCCTGCGTGAAGTAGCCGCGGCTCGGAATCAGCGCGCTGTCACGCGCGTCGCGCGACCATGCGACCGTCAGCGGCACCGTGTTCGATACGCGGCCGAACTCGTTCACGTAATCCTGGTAGCTCTGCGGCGTGTTCGAATCGACGTCGAGGCGGTTCTGCTCGAAGCCCGCGCCGAAGTAAACGGTGTCGACTTCCGAGAACGGAATGCCGAACTTCAGGTTGCCGCCCGCGCTGATGATCCGGAAGCTCGAACTCGTCGAATAGTAGAGCGGCTGGTACGTGCGGTAGAAGACGTCCGTGATCCGCTTGATGCCGTCGACCGTGAAGTAC
This sequence comes from Burkholderia sp. AcTa6-5, assembly GCF_017815075.1. Taxonomy (NCBI): domain Bacteria; kingdom Pseudomonadati; phylum Pseudomonadota; class Betaproteobacteria; order Burkholderiales; family Burkholderiaceae; genus Burkholderia; species Burkholderia sp. AcTa6-5. The sequence goes on from NZ_JAGIQE010000024.1 coordinate 55,119, forward strand.
GGGTCGACCTGCGTGACGGTCAGCGTGCGGTAGCTCTTCGCGGTGTTGACGTTCACCGACAGGCTCGTGCCGGAGCCGAACACGTTGTCCTGCGACACGCCGGCCGACAGCACGACCTTGTCCGTCGACGAGAAGCCGGCACCCAGCGTGATCGCGCCGGTCGGCTTTTCGTCGACCTTCACGTTCACGTCGACCTGGTCGTTCGTGCCTTCGACCGGCACCGTCGTCACGTCGACGTTGGTGAAGTAGCCGAGGCGGTTCACGCGGTCCTTCGACAGCGCGAGGCGGTTCGAGTCGAACCACGAGCTTTCGAGCTGGCGCATTTCGCGGCGCACCACTTCGTCGCGCGTGCGCGTGTTGCCGACCACGTTGATGCGGCGCACGTACACGCGGCGGCTCGGATCGACGACGAGGTTCAGGTTCACCTTGTGGTTCGCCTGGTCGATGTCCGGCTGCGCGTTGACGGTCGCGAATGCGTAGCCGTATTCGCCGAGCTTGTCGACGATCGACTTGGTGGTCTGCTGCAGCTTTTCGGCCGAGAAGCGGTCGCCCGGCTTGATCTTGATCAGCTTGTTGAGTTCGGCCTCGCGATCGAGCAGGTTGCCCGACAGCTTGATGCCCGACACCGTGTACGGCTCGCCTTCGTGCAGCGTGACCGTCAGGTACATGTCCTTCTTGTCCGGCGAGATCGACACCTGGGTCGACTCGATGTTGAACTCGAGGTAGCCGCGGTTCAGGTAGTACGAGCGCACGGCCTCGAGGTCGCCGGTGAGCTTTTCCTTCGAGTACAGGTCGTTCTTCGTGTACCAGGAGAACCAGTTCGGCGTCGACAGCTGCATCTCGTCGCGCAGCGTGCTGGTGCTGAACGCCTTGTTGCCGATGAAGTTGATCTGGCGGATCTTCGCGCTCGGGCCTTCGGCCACCGCGAACAGGATCGACACGCGGTTCGCGTCGACCGGCGTGACCGTCGTCTTGACCTCGGCCGCATAGAAGCCGCGCGTCAGGTACTGGCGCTTGAGCTCCTGCTCCGCCTTGTCGACGAGCGCCTTGTCGTAGTAGCGGCCGTCGGCCAGGCCGACCGCGCGCAGCGCCTTCGTCAGGTTGTCCTTGTCGAATTCCTTCGTGCCGGTGAAGTCGATCGACGCGATGGCCGGACGCTCCTGCACCTGCACGATCACGACGTTGCCCTGCGTGGCGATGCGCACGTCGTTGAAAAAGCCCGTCGCGTACAACGCGCGGATTGCTTCGGATGCCTTGTCGTCCGTGAAGGTATCGCCCTGCTTGATCGGCAGATAGGCGAACACCGAACCCGCTTCGACGCGCTGCAGCCCCTCGATCTTGATGTCTTGCACCACGAACGGTGCCGCTGCATGCGCCGCGAGGCCGTGCGCGGCGAGCGCGGCCGCTGCAACTGTCTTAGGTACAAAGCGATGAGGTTTGAACAACATGCATCCCCAATATTTAGCTGCATCAAATCAGGCGGCTGACCCGCGGCCGCCGCCTGACGCTTCAGAAATGGATTAACCGAGCCAGATCGTTGAACAGCGCGATCGCCGACAACGCGACGATGCAGATCAACCCGGCTCTTTGCAGAATCAGCTGCCAGCGCTCCGAGACGGCTTTCCCGGTCGCGGCTTCAACCGCATAATATAACAGATGCCCCCCGTCCAAAACGGGAATCGGCAACAAGTTCAGGACGCCAAGGCTAATGCTGACAAGGGCGAGGAACGACAGGAACGCCGACGGACCGAGCCGCGCGCTCTTGCCTGCGTAGTCGGCGATCGTCACCGGGCCGGACAGGTTCTTCAGCGACGCGTTGCCCGTGATCATCCGCCCGAACATCTTCAGCGAATACACGGAAATATCCCACGTACGGTGCGCGCCGAGCCGCAGGCTCTCGATCGGCCCGTAACGCACGTCCACCGACGGCGCGTGCATCGACAGCGCCGCGCCGATCCGGCCGACCTGCTGCCCCGATTCGTCGTCGCGCTGCATCTGCGGCACGATCGACACCGTCTGCGCGGCGCCGCTGCGCTCGATCCGCAGCGCGAGCGGCTGGCCCGCATGGTGCTTCACCGCGTCGATGAAGCGCGACGCGCCGCCGATCGGCTTGCCGTCGAGCGCGACCAGCTTGTCGCCGACCTTCAGGCCGGCCTGCTCCGCCGCGCTGCCCGGCTGCACCGACGCGACCGACAACGTGCCGCCGCCGGCCTCGAAGCCCAGATGGGCCATGAAGTCATCGTCGAGCTGGCTGTCGGGGACGTTGCGGAGATCGACGCGGAAATCGAACGTCGCATTGCCGTCGCGCGCGCCGAGCACGACCTCGCGATGGTCGAACGCGGCCGACAGCAGCTTCCAGCGCAGGTCCGACCACGATCGCACCGGCTCGGACTCGCCGCCCTGCGCATCGCCTACGCGCACGTTGCGGATCGACACGACCGTCTCGCTGCCGTCGAAGCCTGCACGGGCGGCCGCCGTGCCGGCGGCCGGCGACGCGACGATCGCGGCCGGCTCGGTCACGCCGGTCGCGAATACGACGGAAAACAGTGCGATTGCCAGCAGGAAGTTCGCAATCGGCCCGGCCGCGACGATCGCGATGCGCTTGTAGACCGACTGGCGGTTGAATGCCTGGCCGAGCTCGTCGGTCGGAATGCCGCCCGGGCCCGGATCGCGCTCGTCGAGCATCTTCACGTAGCCGCCGAGCGGCAGCGCGGACAGCGTCCACTCGGTGCCCGTCCTGCGGCTGACCCAGCGCGCGACGGGCTGGCCGAAGCCGATCGAGAAACGCAGCACCTTCACGCCGCACCAGCGCGCGACGCGATAGTGTCCGTACTCATGCACGACGACCAGTACGCCGATCGCCACCGCAAACGCGACCAGTTCGACCAGCACGTTCATGAGCACCTCATTCAGACCGTACGCTCCACGCGTGGCGCAGGCGCTTTTGCAATGATCGCGGCGGCGAGGCGGCGCGCCTCGGCATCCGCCGCGAGGACGTCGTCGAGCCCGTCGGGCGCGCGGTTCGGCAGCGCGTTGAGCACCGCGTCGACCGTCGCCGCGATCGCCATGAAGCCGATCCGGCGCTCGAGAAAGGCTTCGACCGCCACTTCGTTCGCCGCGTTCAATGCGGCGCTCGCGATACCGCCTTCCTCGAGCGCCTTCAGCGCGAGCGCGAGGCACGGGAAGCGCGCGTAATCGGGCTTCTCGAACGACAGCTGGGCGATCTGCGCGAGGTCGAGCTGGTCGACACCCGCGTCGACGCGCTCGGGGAACGCGAGCGCGTGGGCGATCGGCGTGCGCATGTCGGGGTTGCCGAGCTGCGCGAGCACCGAGCCGTCACGGTACGACACGAGCGAATGGATCACGCTCTGCGGATGGATCAGCACGTCGATCCGGTCGCCCGGCAGCCCGAAGATCCAGTGCGCCTCGATCACCTCGAGGCCCTTGTTCATCATCGTCGCGGAATCGACCGAAATCTTGCGGCCCATCACCCAGTTCGGGTGCTTGCACGCCTCGTCCGGCGTCACGTCGACGAGCGTCGCCGGCTCGCGCGTGCGGAACGGGCCGCCTGATGCGGTCAGGATGATCTTCGAGATCCCGCCGTGCTCGGCCGCGTCGCGCGGCATGCACTGGAAGATCGCGTTGTGTTCGCTGTCGACCGGCAGCAGGATCGCGCCATGGTCGCGCACGGCGTCCATGAAGATCGCGCCCGACATCACGAGCGCTTCCTTGTTCGCGAGCAGGATCCGCTTGCCGGCGCGTGCAGCCGCCAGGCTCGGCGCAAGGCCGGCCGCGCCGACGATCGCCGCGACCACCGTGTCGCAGCCGTCGCTCTTCGACACGTCGACGAGCGCCTGCGGCCCGTGCAGCACGACCGTCTTGCTGCCCGCCGCGCGCAGTTTCGCGTCGACGTGCGCGGCCGTCGCGGCATCGCCGACCACCGCCACTTCGGGCGCGAAGCGCAGACACTGCTCGACGAGCTTGTCGCCGTTGCGGTGCGCGGTCAGCGCGTAGACCGAGAAGCGCTCGGGATGGCGCGCGACCACGTCGAGCGTGCTGTCTCCGATCGAGCCCGTGGAACCGAGCAATGTCAGACGTTTTTGCATAACAGAATTAATGGTTTAACCAAGCAGCAGCATCGCGAGCGGCAGCACCGGCAGCAGCGCGTCGACACGATCGAGCACGCCGCCGTGGCCCGGCAGCAGTCCGCTCGAATCCTTCACGCCCGCCTGCCGCTTCAGCAGCGACTCGAACAGGTCGCCGATCACGCTGTACGCGACGAGCAGCGTCAGCGCGGCCCACGCGCCGGGCATCCCGTAGCGCGCGGCGAATGCAGAAAACAGGGTCGGTTCGAATGCGTGCACGGCCATCGCGACGCCGCCGACGACCATCACCGCGAACCAGCCGCCGATCGCGCCTTCCCAGCTCTTGCCGGGGCTGATCGTGATGGCCAGTTTACGCTTTCCGAAGGCCTTGCCCGCGAAGTATGCGCCGATATCGGCCAGCCAGACGACCAGAAGCAGCGACAGCACGAACGGCACACCCTGCGCGCGGGCGGCGACGAGCGCGTGCCAGCAGGCGGCGAACACGACGAGGCCGGCGGCCAGCAGGAACGGCCGCCAGATGCCGCCCGCGAGCGTGGGCTTGCGCCGCAGCGCGAACGGGCCGACCAGCAGCCAGAACACGCCAGCTGCCATGAAAAGGGGACGGGACGAAGCCGCATCGACGCCGAGCGGCGCGGTGGCCGCGAGCGCGAGCGCCGCGACGCCCGCATAGACGATCGGCGCGGCGCCCCCGAGCTTCAGCAGGCGCGCCCACTCCCACGCGGCGAACACGAGCACGACGCCGATCAGCGCACCGAACCCGGCGAGCGGCGCGAACAGCGTCACCGGCAGCAGCACCGCCAGCATCACGATCGCCGTGATCACCCGGGTTTTCAGCATGAAAGGGAGTCGGCGTTCTGCGATTGCGGTTCGAGCTGCGCACTCGTGCGCCCGAAACGGCGCTCGCGCTCGGTATACGACGCCAGCGCGTCGGCCAGTGCCGCGCCGTCGAAATCCGGCCAGTACTTGTCGGTGAAATAGAATTCGGCGTACGCGAGCTGCCACAGCAGGAAGTTGCTGACGCGCTGCTCGCCGCCGGTGCGGATGAAGAGATCGGGCTCCGGCGCGTACGCCATTGCCAGGTGCGGCGCGAATGCGTCCTCGGTCACTTCGACCTCGCGACCTTCGCGCACGGCCTGCTCGACGAGTTTCTTCGTCGCCTGCAGGATGTCCCACCGGCCGCCGTAGTTGGCCGCGATGGTGAGCGTCAGACGGGTATTGCGCGCAGTCTTGGTTTCGGCGCGGCGAATCAGCTCGCGGATGCGCGGCTCGAAACGGTCGAGATCGCCGACGACGCGCAGGCGGATCCCGTTCGCATGCAGCTTGCCCACTTCGCGCTCGAGCGCGGTGATGAACAGCCGCATCAGGAACGACACTTCGTCGTTCGGCCGGCGCCAGTTTTCCGAACTGAACGCAAACAGCGTCAGGTATTCGACGCCGGCGCGCGCGCAGCCTTCGACCACCGCCCGCACGGCATCGACGCCGCGGGTATGCCCCGCGACGCGCGGCAAGCGGCGTTCGGTCGCCCAACGGCCGTTGCCGTCCATGATGATCGCGATGTGACGCGGCACGACGCCGACGTCAGGCACGCGAACGGTAGAGCTGGTATAGGTCATGGCCGTTGAGACAGTAATGCGGGAAGAAGGCGGCGCGCGAGGACGGTCGTCAGACCGTCATGATCTCGGCTTCCTTGCTCTGCACGAGCTTGTCGACTTCGGCGACGTGCTTGTCGGTCAGCTTCTGCACGTCGTCGCTCGCACGGCGCTCGTCGTCTTCCGAGATTTCCTTGTCCTTCACGAGCTTCTTCAGCGCTTCGTTCGCGTCGCGGCGCAGGTTGCGGATCGCGACCTTGGCCGTTTCGCCTTCGCTCTTCACGACCTTGGTCAGCTCGCGGCGGCGCTCTTCCGTCAGCGCGGGCATCGGCACGCGGATCAGGTCGCCGGCCGTCGCCGGGTTCAGGCCCAGATCGGCTTCGCGGATGGCCTTCTCGACCTTCGCGACCATGTTCTTTTCCCACGGCTGCACGCCGATCGTGCGCGCGTCGACGAGCGTCAGGTTCGCGACCTGCGAGATCGGCACCATCGAGCCGTAGTAGTCGACCTGCACGTGATCGAGCAGACCGGTGTGTGCACGGCCCGTACGGATCTTGGCCAGATCGTTCTTGAACGCTTCGATCGAGCGCTGCATCTTTTGCTCGACGCCCTTCTTCACATCAGCGACACTCATTTCAACCTCCGAACCTTCAAACCTTCAAAGAACGCGAGCCCCACCCGGCGCATGTCGCGCGCCGCGGCCGGCAACCCGCGCCGTTCGCCCGCATCCGCGGGAGTTTACACGTGGACGAGCGTACCTTCGTCCTCGCCCAGCACGATGCGCTTGAGCGCGCCCGGCTTGTTGATCGAAAACACGCGAATCGGCAGCTTCTGGTCGCGGCACAGCGCAAACGCCGTCGCGTCCATCACCTGCAGGTTGCGGCTGATCGCCTCGTCGAAGCTGATCGTCGTGTAGCGCGTGGCCGACGGATCCTTCTTCGGATCGGCAGAATATACGCCATCGACCTTGGTCGCCTTCAGCACGACTTCCGCGCCCACTTCCGAGCCGCGCAGCGCGGCGGCCGTATCCGTCGTGAAGAACGGGTTGCCGGTGCCGGCCGCGAAGATCACGACGCGGCCTTCCTCGAGCTGGCGGATCGCGCGGGGCCGGATGTACGGCTCGACGACCTGGTCCATGCGCAGCGCGGACTGCACGCGCGCCTCGATGCCGGCGTGGCGCATCGCGTCCTGCAGCGCCAGCGCGTTCATCATCGTCGCCAGCATCCCCATGTAGTCGGCCGTCGCGCGGTCCATGCCGGCCGCGCCGCCCGCGACGCCGCGGAAAATGTTACCGCCACCGATCACGACCGCGAGCTGCGTCCCGAGACGCACGACTTCGGCGATATCGGCCACCATCCGTTCGATCGTCGCGCGATTGATGCCGAAGGCATCGTCGCCCATCAGCGCTTCGCCGGAGAGTTTGAGGAGGACGCGTTTATAGGCATTGGACATAGGGGCTTCCGAGCGACGAGAGGATGACAACCACGAACTGTAGGGGCGAAATACTGATTCGGGCAAGCGCCGACGACCGGACCGGGGTTCCCGGCCGGCCGGCGGCGCCGCCGGCCGCGGCGGAGCGGACGCCCGCCGCGGGTACTGCTGACTGCTTACTGCTGCTTGGCTGCTGCGACTTGCGCGGCCACTTCGGCGGCGAAGTCGTCCTGGCGCTTCTCGATGCCTTCGCCGACGACGAACAGCGCGAACTTCTGCACTGCCGCATTCGCCGCCTTCAGCATCTGCTCGATCGTCTGCTTGTCGTTCTTCACGAACGTCTGGTTCAGCAGCGACACTTCCTTCAGGTACTTCTGGACGCTGCCGTCGACCATCTTCGCGACGATTTCAGCCGGCTTGCCCGACTCGGCAGCCTTCTGCTCGGCGACGCGGCGTTCCGTGTCGATCAGTTCCGCCGGCACGTCGGCCGACGACAGCGCGACCGGCTTCATCGCGGCGATGTGCATCGCGACGTCCTTGCCGACCTGCTCTTCCGCGCCCGTGTACTCGACGATCACGCCGATACGCGCGCCGTGCAGGTAGGTTGCGATCTTGTTCGCGGTTTCGAAACGGACGAAACGGCGGATCGACACGTTCTCGCCGATCTTGCCGATCAGCGCGAGACGCACTGCGTCGACCGTCGAGCCTTCGAGCGGCAGCGCCGACAGCGCGGCCACGTCGGCCGGGTTCTGCGTCGCGACGAGTTCCGCGACCGTCTTCGAGAACGCGAGGAAGTCGTCGTTCTTCGCGACGAAGTCGGTTTCGCAGTTCAGTTCGACCAGCGCGCCTGCGTTGCCGCCGACGAACGATGCGACGACGCCTTCCGCCGTCACGCGCGATGCGGCCTTGCTCGCCTTGTTGCCAAGTTTGACGCGCAGCAGTTCTTCAGCCTTGGCCAGATCGCCGTCGGCTTCCGTCAGCGCCTTCTTGCATTCCATCATCGGTGCGTCGGTCTTCGCGCGCAGTTCTGCCACCATGCTTGCGGTAATTGCCGCCATCATTCGCTCCTTGAGTCTGTATTCACAACGCCGCCCGCTTGGACGCGAACGGCCGAGATTCGTTTCCGGACCCGCGCCGATTCGGCGCGATCAGGTCCGGCGCACAAGCTTAAAAAAAGGGGGCCTGTTGAGAGCCCCCTTTTTGCGCCGGCTCGGGGCCAGTTACGCGTTTTCCTCGACGTATTCGTCGTCGCCGCGTGCGGCCTGGACCACTTCGTTGACCGCGTTCGCACGGCCTTCGAGGATCGCGTCGGCCACGCCTTCGGCGTACAGCGCGACTGCCTTGCTCGAGTCGTCGTTACCGGGGATCACGTAATCCACACCTTCCGGCGAGTGGTTCGTATCGACCACGGCGATGACCGGCACGCCCAGCTTGTTCGCTTCCGTGACGGCAATCTTGTGGTAGCCGACGTCGATGACGAAGATCGCGTCCGGAATGCCGCCCATGTCCTTCACGCCGCCGATCGACTTCTGCAGCTTGGCGATTTCGCGTTCGAACAGCAGCGCTTCCTTCTTGCTCATCTTCTCGGTTTCGCCCGATTCGACGGCCGCTTCCATGTCCTTCAGGCGCTTGATCGATACCTTCAGCGTCTTGAAGTTGGTCATCATGCCGCCGAGCCAGCGCGCGTTGACGTACGGCATGCCCGCACGTTGCGCTTCCTGGGCGATCGTGTCACGCGACTGGCGCTTCGTGCCGACGAACAGGATCGTGCCGCGGTTCGCTGCCAGCTGGCGCACGTACTTCTGTGCGTCCGTGAACATCGGCAGCGTCTTTTCGAGGTTGATGATGTGAATCTTGTTGCGGTGACCGAAAATGAACGGAGCCATCTTCGGGTTCCAGAAGCGCGTCTGGTGACCGAAGTGGACACCCGCTTCCAGCATTTGGCGCATCGTAACTGCCATGTAAATTCTCCACGAGGGTTGGGTCTTAAGCCGGCTGCCGTACCGCCGCGCGAACCCGCCTTGAAGGGCGGGAATTCCGCACGGACGGCACCCTGGTTGCGCCGGCTTGCGATTCGGCACGTGCAAAACGCCCGTGCCGTAAGCCTTTCTCCGCGATGCCACCCCAAAACGGGGCACGACGGCAAATTTGGATGTCGACTTAGCCAAAGAGTATAGCACGCGGATTTGTCGGCTCTCAAGTCGCGCGGCACTTTCGCTTGCCGCGCGGCAGCGGGCCGGACAATCCTCGAAAACCCGCATCCGCGCGGCCCGCAGGGGCTGCGAGGCCCGCCATAAGGTGCGATAATCCGTCAATTCACCGCATTCCAGGCATACCTCGATGGCTATTACGCTCAAAAACGAACACGATATCGCTCAGATGCGCGTCGCCTGCCGTCTCGCCAGCGAAGTGCTCGACTTCATCACGCCGCACGTCGTCGCGGGCGTCACGACCGCCGAACTCGACCGCCTCTGCCACGAGTTCATGCTCAACGAGCAAGGCACGATCCCCGCCCCGCTGAACTATCAGCCGCCCGGCTATCCGCCGTACCCGAAGGCCACCTGCATTTCGGTCAACGACGTGATCTGTCACGGCATTCCCGGCGAGAAGGTGATCAAGAACGGCGACGCGCTGAACATCGACATCACCGTGATCAAGAACGGCTATTTCGGCGACACCAGCCGAATGTTCATCGTCGGCGAGGGCTCGATCCTCGCGAAGCGCCTCGTGCAGACCACCTACGAATGCATGTGGCTCGGCATCGACCAGGTCAAGCCCGGCGCGCACCTCGGCGACATCGGCTACGCGATCCAGAAGCACGCGGAAGCGCAGGGCTACAGCGTCGTGCGCGAATACTGCGGCCACGGCATCGGCACGGTGTTCCACGAGGATCCGCAGGTCGTCCACTACGGCCGCCCGGGCACCGGCATCGAGCTGAAGGCCGGGATGATCTTCACGATCGAGCCGATGATCAACGCCGGCAAGCGCGACATCCGCACGATGCCCGACCAGTGGACGGTCAAGACGCGCGACCGCAGCCTGTCCGCGCAGTGGGAGCACACGGTGCTCGTCACCGAAACCGGCTACGAAGTGCTGACCGTGTCGGCCGGCACGCCCGCGCGCCCGGTGTTCGCGCAACCGGCCGCCGCCGTCTGAGCGCCGTCGCGCCAGCCCGCCCCACCCCGCACCTGATCGGTCGCCCATGAGCGCTCACGCTGCCCCCTCGCCCGAAGCGCTGTCGCGGCGCGCCGAATTCAAGGCCGCCAAGACGGCGATGCTCGAGCGCTTTCGCCGCGCGGCGAACGTCGCGTCGCTGATGCACGCGCTGTCGAAACTCACCGACGACGCGTTGAAGCGCGTGTGGGACGATTGCGGGCTGCCCGCGACGCTCGCGCTCGTCGCCGTCGGCGGCTACGGGCGCGGCGAGCTCGCGCCCTATTCCGACGTCGACATCCTCGTGTTGCTGCCCGATGCGCACGACGCGGCGCTCGATGCGCGCATCGAGCGCTTCATCGGCATGGCCTGGGATCTCGGCCTCGAGATCGGCAGCAGCGTGCGCACGGTCGCGCAGTGCATCGAGGAGGCGTCGCAGGACGTGACGGTGCAGACCTCGCTGCTGGAAGCGCGCCGCATCGTCGGCAGCACCGCGCTGTTCGAGCGCTTCACCGTGCGCTATCACGAAGCGCTCGACGCCCGCGCATTCTTCACCGCGAAGGTGCTCGAGATGCGCCAGCGCCACGCGAAGTGCCAGGATACGCCGTACAGCCTCGAACCGAACGTGAAGGAAAGCCCGGGCGGGCTGCGCGACCTGCAGACGATCCTGTGGATCGCGCGCGCGGCCGGCTTCGGCAGCAGCTGGCGCGAACTCGACACGCGCGGCCTCATCACCGACCGCGAAGCGCGCGAGCTGCGCCGCAACGAAGGCTTCCTGAAGACGCTGCGCGCGCGGCTGCACGTGATCGCCGGGCGCCGCCAGGACATGCTCGTGTTCGACCTGCAGACGCAGGCCGCCGAGAGCTTCGGCTACCAGCCGACGCAGGCCAAGCGCGCAAGCGAGCAACTGATGCGCCGCTACTACTGGGCCGCGAAAGCCGTCACGCAGCTCGCGACGATCCTGATCCAGAACATCGAGGCGCAGTTGTTCCCCGCGACGAGCGGCATCACGCGGGTGCTGTCGGCCGATCGCTTCGTCGAGAAACAGGGGATGCTCGAGATCGTCGACGACGGCGTGTTCGAACGCCATCCCGACGCGATCCTCGAAGCGTTCCTGCTGTACGAAACGACGCGCGGCGTGAAGGGCCTGTCCGCCCGCACGCTGCGTGCGCTGTACAACTCGCGCGAAATCATGAACAACGCGTGGCGCCGCGATCCGCAGAACCGCGCCACGTTCATGCGGATCCTGCAGCAGCCCGAAGGCATCACGCACGCGTTCCGGCTGATGAACCAGACGAGCGTGCTCGGCCGCTACCTGCTGAACTTCCGTCGCATCGTCGGCCAGATGCAGCACGACCTGTACCACGTGTACACGGTCGACCAGCACATCCTGATGGTGCTGCGCAACCTCCGCCGCTTCGCGGTGGCCGAGCATGCGCACGAGTATCCGTTCTGCAGCCAGCTGATCGGCAACTTCGAGCGCCCGTGGGTGCTGTATGTCGCGGCGTTGTTCCACGACATCGCGAAGGGCCGCGGCGGCGATCACTCGACGCTCGGGATGGCCGACGCGCGGCGCTTCTGCCGCGAGCACGGGATCGACGCCGAAGACGCCGCGCTGATCGTGTGGCTCGTCCAGCATCACCTGACGATGAGCCAGGTCGCGCAGAAGCAGGACACGAGCGACCCCGAAGTCATCAAGCGCTTCGCCGAAGTCGTCGGCAACGAACGGTACCTGACCGCGCTCTACCTGCTGACCGTCGCCGATATCCGCGGCACGAGCCCGAAGGTGTGGAACACGTGGAAGGGCAAGCTGCTCGAGGATCTGTACCGCATCACGCTCGCGGTGCTCGGCGGCGCGAACCCCGACGCGCATTCGGAACTGAAATCGCGGCAGGAGCAGGCGCTCGCGCTGCTGCGCCTCGAAACCGTGCCCGAGGATGCGCACCGCGCGTTGTGGGATCAGCTCGACGTCGGCTTCTTCCTGCGTCACGACGCGGCCGACATCGCGTGGCAGACGCGCGTGCTGTACCGGCACGTGAACGCCGAAACCGCGATCGTCCGCGCGCGGCCGTCGCCGATCGGCGACGCGCTGCAGGTGCTCGTGTACGTGAAGGACCGCCCCGACCTGTTCGCGGGCATCTGCGCGTATTTCGACCGCAACGGGCTGTCGGTGCTCGATGCGCGCGTCAGCACGACGCGGCACGGCTATGCGCTCGACAACTTCATCGTCACGCAGACCGAACGCGACGTGCGCTACCGCGACATCGCGAATCTCGTCGAGCAGCAGCTCGCGACGCGGCTCGCCGAAACCGCCACGCTGCCGGAGCCGTCGAAGGGCCGCCTGTCGAGGCTGTCCCGGACGTTTCCGATCACGCCGCGCGTCGACCTGCGGGCCGACGAGCGCGGTCAGTACTACATCCTGTCCGTGTCGGCCAACGACCGGCCGGGCCTTCTCTATTCGATCGCGCGCGTACTCGCCGAACATCGGATCGGCGTCCACGCGGCGCGGATCAATACGCTCGGCGAGCGCGTCGAAGACATCTTCCTGCTCGCGGGTGCCGGCCTGTCCGACAACCGCCTGCAGATCCAGCTCGAAACCGAATTGCTGCGTGCGATCGCAGTCTGAATGAATCCCAGCGTTTATGCGCACCAAATTAACCGTCAAGAATCCGAAGCCGGCGTCGCCGACCCGCGCCCCTGTCCGCTCCGGCAGCCTCGTCGCCCGCAAGGCGGTGCGCCCCGCCGCGCCGCCCGCGGGGGATAAACCGGCCCGCCCGAAAAAGGCGCCTGCGGCCGCCGCTAGCGGCGAGCGCTCGTTCAAGCCGCGCGGCGCCGCCGGCGCAGAACGCGCGGGCGCGGATCGCGCGCCGGCCAAGCGTGCGCCGCGTGACGGCGGCGCCGAACGCGGCACGCGCGCGCCGTATCGCGACAATGCAGCCGGCGAAGGTGCGAAACGCAGCTTCGGCGATCGCCGCACGTCGTCGGATCGGCCGCCGCGCCGTAGCGATGACGATGCGCGGCCGCGTCGCGCAGGCACCGACGACAAGCGCCCGTCCTATCGCGACAACGCATCCGGCGAAGGCGCAAAACGCAGCTTCGGCGACCGCCGTCCGTCGTCCGATCGGCCGCCGCGCCGTAGCGATGACGATGCGCGGCCGCGTCGCGCAGGCACCGACGACAAGCGCCCGTCCTATCG
>NZ_JAGIQE010000024.1:68693-107817 GCF_017815075.1 Burkholderia sp. AcTa6-5
CGACAACGCATCCGGCGAAGGCGCAAAACGCAGCTTCGGCGACCGCCGTCCGTCGTCCGATCGTCCGCCGCGCCGTGATGACGATGCACGTCCGCGCCGCGCAGGCACCGACGACAAGCGCCCGCCCTATCGTGACAACGCATCCGGCGAAGGCGCAAAACGCAGCTTCAGCGACCGCCGCACGTCATCCGATCGGCCGCCGCGCCGTAGCGATGACGATGCACGTCCGCGCCGCACAGGCGCCGACGACAAGCGTCCGTCCTATCGCGACAACGCATCCGGCGAAGGCGCAAAACGCAGCTTCGGCGACCGCCGTACGTCGTCCGATCGTCCTGCCCGCCGCAACGACGACGATGCCCGTCCGCGTCGCGCGGCAGGTGGCGACGATGGCAAACGCCCGTCCTACCGCGACAAGCCCGCCGGAGAAAACGCGAAGCGCAGCTTCGGCGACCGCCCGGCCCGCCCCGCGCGCGATGGCGAGCGCCGTTCGTTCGGCGCGGTGAAGACCGCGCAACCGGTCAAGCGCGCGGCAGCCGACGTCGACTACGGCGACGAAACGGGCCTGATGCGCCTGTCGAAGCGGATGTCCGAACTCGGCATGTGCTCGCGCCGCGAAGCCGACGAATGGATCGAAAAGGGCTGGGTGCTCGTCGACGGCGAACGCATCGACACGCTCGGCACCAAGGTGCGCGCCGACCAGAAGATCGAGATCGACGAGCGCGCGAGCGCCGCGCAGGCCGCGCAAGTGACGATCCTGCTGCACAAGCCGGTCGGCTACGTGTCGGGTCAGGCGGAAGACGGCTACGAGCCGGCGGCCGTGCTGATCACGCGCGCGAACCGCTGGAGCGGCGATCATTCGCCGGTACGGTTCTCGCCGCAGCACCTGCATGCGCTCGCACCGGCCGGCCGTCTCGACATCGACTCCACCGGCCTGCTTGTGCTCACGCAGAACGGCGTAATCGCGAAGCAGCTGATCGGCGAACAATCGGACATCGACAAGGAATACCTGGTGCGCGTGCGCTTCGGCGAACGACTGATCGACATCGACCAGCACTTCCCGGCGGAATCGCTCGCGAAGCTGCGCCACGGCCTCGAGCTCGACGGCGTGCCGCTCAAGCCCGCGCTGGTGAGCTGGCAGAACGGCGAACAGTTGCGCTTCGTGCTGCGCGAAGGCAAGAAGCGGCAGATCCGCCGCATGTGCGAACTGGTCGGCCTCGACGTGATCGGCCTGAAGCGCGTGCGGATGGGCCGCGTGATGCTCGGCGCGCTGCCGCAGGGCCAATGGCGCTACCTGTCCGCCGACGAGACGTTCTGACCGCAAGCGCATCCAGTGCGCGATGCAATGGAAAAGCCCGCTTCAAGCGGGCTTTTTCTTTTCTGTGCGAGCGCGACCGATCAATCGTCGTCGGCCGGGTCGAGCCCCGGGAACAGCACCTCGGTGAAACCGAAGCGCGTGAAGTCGGTGATCCGCATCGGATACAGCTTGCCGATCAGGTGATCGTACTCATGCTGGACCACGCGCGCATGGAACCCTTCGGCGATACGATCGATCTTCTGGCCGAACTGGTCGAAGCCGCTGTAGCGCACCTTCGCGTAGCGGCTGACGACGCCGCGCATGCCCGGCACCGACAGGCAGCCTTCCCAGCCCTCTTCCATGTCCGGCGGCAGGTACTCGACCTTCGGGTTGATCAGCACGGTCTCCGGCACCGGCGGCGCATCCGGGTAGCGGTTGTTGTTGCCGAAGCCGAAGATGATGATCTGCAGCCCGATGCCGATCTGCGGCGCGGCGAGCCCCGCGCCGTTCGCGTGATGCATCGTCTCGAACATGTCCGCGACGATCTCGTGCAGCTCGGGTGTATCGAACCGCTCGACCGGCTGGGCGATTTCGAGCAGGCGCGGGTCGCCCATCTTCAGGATCTCGCGAATCATGGCGTATTGCCCTCCAGGAGTTGGTGCAGACCATCTTCGTCCAGCACGGGGATGCCGAGTTCCTCGGCCTTCGCGAGCTTGCTGCCGGCTTCGGCGCCCGCGACCACGTAATCCGTCTTCTTCGATACCGAACCGGCCACCTTGGCGCCCGCCGCTTCGAGCATCTCCTTCGCCGCATCGCGCGTGAGATTCGGCAGCGTGCCCGTCAGCACGACCGTCTTGCCGGCCAGCACGCCCTGCGGCGCCTTCGGCGCGGGCGGCCCTTCCGGCCACGTGACCTTGCCGGGCGCGCGCAACTGCTCGATCACCGTGCGATTGTGCTCTTCCGCGAAGAACTGGTGAATCGACTCGGCGACGATCGGCCCGACGTCGTTCACTTCGAGCAGTTCCTCGATCGACGCGTCCATGATCGGCGTCAGCGAGCCGAAATGCTTCGCGAGATCCTTCGCGGTCGATTCGCCGACATGACGGATGCCGAGCCCGTAGATGAAGCGCGCGAGCGTCGTATGCTTCGCCTTCTCGAGCGAATCGAGCAGATTCTGCGCGGACTTCTCCGCGAACCGGTCGAGCTCGGCCAGCGTCGCGAAACCGAGATTGAACAGGTCGGCCGGCGTACGCACGAGATTCAGCTCGACGAGCTGGTCGATGATCTTCTCGCCGAGGCCGTCGATGTCGAGCGCGCGGCGCTGCGCGAAATGCCACAGCGCCTGCTTGCGCTGCGCCGGGCAGAACAGCCCGCCCGTGCAGCGCGCGATCGCCTCGTTAGGCTCGCGCACAATCCGCGAGCCACAGACCGGACAACACTTGGGCAGCGAAAACACTTTCCCACGCATCGACTCTTTTGCGCGCTCGTTACGTCCACTCAAGTATGGACGGGTATAACCCTTTCTCAAAACTAAACAACGCCGCCTTAAGGCTTTCAAGCATTTCAACCACTGAACTCGTTCACGATGGTGCGGTGACTTCAGGCTTGAAACCGATTCATTTAGAGATTTTGATTTAATCCGACCGTACGCATGCCGACGACGCTTGCAACGACGTGCCCGTTCGTTGCCCGAAACCTGCTCGCTCGCCTCTGATCGCTCGGCGCGTCCAACCACCTCAGGAATCACGTCGCCGGCGCGCCGCACGATCACCATATCGCCGATCCGGATGTCCTTGCGGCGCACCTCGTCCTCATTGTGCAGCGTCGCGTTTGTCACCGTCGCGCCGCCGACAAATACGGGCTCTAGCCGTGCGACGGGCGTAATCGCGCCCGTACGGCCGACCTGAACGTCGATCGCGACAAGTTTCGTCAGCGCTTCCTGCGCGGGAAATTTATGGGCGAGCGCGAAGCGCGGCGCACGCGACACAAAGCCCAGTCGCTCCTGTTCATCACGCCGGTTGACCTTGTAGACGACGCCGTCGATGTCATACGACAGCGACTCGCGCTTCTCACCAATCCTGCGGAAAAACTTGAGCAACCCGTCGACGCCATGCACGACCGTGCGCTCGCGATTCACCGGTAAGTGGAGCGTCTCGTACCAATCGAGTAGCGCACTGTGTGTTTCGGGCATCGGCATCCCGTCGAGCACACCAATCCCATACGCAAAGAACGACAGTGGCCGCTGCTCAGTGATCTTCGGGTCGAGTTGGCGCAGGCTGCCGGCCGCCGCGTTGCGCGGGTTCGCGAATTCGCGTTGTCCGGCCGCGCGCTGGCGTTCGTTCAGGCGTGCGAAATCGCGCTTGAACATCAGCACCTCGCCGCGCACGTCGAGCACCGCCGGCACGTGCTTGCCCTTCAGCTTCAGCGGAATCGAGCGGATCGTGCGCACGTTCTCGGTCACGTCCTCGCCCGTCGTCCCGTCGCCGCGCGTCGCGGCCTGCACGAACACGCCTTGCTCGTAGCGCAGCGAAATCGCGAGGCCGTCGAACTTCAGTTCGCACGCGTATTCGACGGGGTCCGTCACCGAGCCGGCGAGATCGGTCGTCTTCGCGAGCGCGTCGGCGACGCGCTTGTCGAACGCGACGATGTCCTCGTCGGCGAAGCCGTTGTTCAGCGACAGCATCGGCGCATCGTGGACGACGGGCGTGAAGCCGCCGGCCGCTTCGCCGCCGACGCGCTGCGTCGGCGAATCGGGCGTCACGAGTTCGGGATGGTCGGTTTCGAGCTGCTGCAGCTCACGGAACAGCCGGTCGTATTCGGCGTCGGGCAGATCCGGCTGGTCGAGCACGTAATAGGCGTGGTTCGCCCGCTCGAGTTGGTCGCGCAGCCATGCGGCGCGCGCGTCGGGCTGGCTGGCTGGCGGTTCGGCTTGGGTTCGGGCCATGCTGGCGGCAGAGTCGTTCTGAAAAAAATCGGATGCCCGATTATCTCAGTTTGACGCCGCGGCGGGGCACGCAATGCGGGCCCGATGACGTGCTGCAGCGCACACCGGGCGGTGTGCGCCGCGGCGACGGACGACGGCACCCACGCGCGCCGTCCGCGCGATCGCGTTACTGGCTGAACAGGCGGCGCGTGACTGGCGAACCGGCCGGGATGCCGGCTTCCTCGAGCTTCGCGTACAGCTTCATCAGCTGCTGCTCGATCGCGAGCAGCGTCGACTCCGGCAGCGGCCGGCGCGAATCGTCGACGACGCGTGCGCCGATCCGCTCGGACAGCGACTTCGCGTAATCGCACATCAGCCGGAACGGCAGGATGTCCTCTTCGGCCACCGGCACGTCGAGCACCAGCGTGATCATGTTGCCGCCCTTGTACGTCAGGTCGTCGCGCAGGAAGTTCGTATCGCCGAACTGCAGCATGAACACCGGATTCTGCTTCGCGTCGAGCTTCACGAAGCGCGTGCCGTCGCGCGACAGCAGCAGCCCGTCCTGCGACGCGACCGCCTGCACGTAGTTCGCGGACCACGGCGCGCCGTCCGACATCACGTTGATCGACAGTTGCGCGTCGCACTGCGCGGCAAACGCGTCGAGCTCGCGCGCCATCGCGACCGTTTCCATCATGTCGGGGAATTCCGGCGCGCCGTCGATCGCATCGGCGAACTGCTGGACGCCCGTCACGAACTCGGAGAATTCGAGCTCGTTCAGCGCGCCGCTGCGGTTCGCGAGCTGCGCGGCCGCGCGCAGCTCATCGTAGCGCACGCCGTTCTGCAACAGCTCCCACTGGCCGCCTTCCGGCTTGCCTTCGATGTGCACGGGCTTGCTGCCCGCGCGGCGCAGCCGCTGCGCGACCGGCAGGATCTTGTCGCCCGGCAGCGGCCCGGTGAGGCGGATCGGCACGATGCAGTCGATCCGGCGATCGACGATCGCCGGCGGCGCCGACGAGACCGTCGTCGCGGCCGGCATCACCGGTTCGGTTGGGCCGGCCGGTTCGGCCGCCGCTTCGTGCGCGGCGGCGGGCACGGCTGCTTCGCCGACAGCCGGTTCGCTCGATTCGGACGACGTATCGGCCCCCGTCGCCTCGGCCTGCAGGTCGGCCGGCGTATCGGCCGGCGCCGCGCCGCCGGCGGCCCCGCCGAACGTCGGCTCGACACGCGCCGCTTCGGTCGCAGCAGCAGCGGCCGCGACAGGTGCCGCAGGCTCGCGGCGCACCGGCTGACGCACCGGCTCGATGAACGGCAACTCTTCGTCACGCTCGGGGCGGTTCATCGCCTCGGCCGCTTCCTCCGGCATCGGGCGCGGCATCCTGCGCCGCACTTTCGCGCCCTGCCATGCGTTGTAGACCACGACGCCGCCTACCACGACGGCGCCCGCGCCGATCAAACCGAGTGTCAACTCGTCCATGCACGCTCCATCAGCAATTCTTTTTCGTCGGGACCGCGAACGGGCGCCCATGCGCCGCGCGAACGCGGTCCGGTTTCGTCAAACGTCAATTCTGGGCAAAACCCGCGGCGGTTTCCATGTCCACCGCGACGATCCGCGACACGCCCTGCTCCTGCATCGTCACGCCGATCAGCTGCTGCGCCATTTCCATCGCGATCTTGTTGTGCGAGATGAACAGGAACTGCGTCTTGTCGGACATCGCGCGGACCAGATTCGCGAAACGCTCGGTGTTCGCGTCGTCCAGCGGCGCGTCGACCTCGTCGAGCAGACAGAACGGCGCCGGGTTCAGCTGGAACATCGCGAACACCAGCGCGGTCGCGGTCAGCGCCTTCTCGCCGCCCGACAGCAGGTGAATCGTCGCGTTCTTCTTGCCGGGCGGCTGCGCCATCACCTGCACGCCGGCGTCGAGAATCTCGTCGCCCGTCATGATCAGCTTCGCCTGGCCGCCACCGAACAGGCGCGGGAACAGATCGCTGAAATGACGATTGACCTCGTCGAAGGTGCCCTGCAGCAGCGTGCGGGTTTCCTGGTCGATCTTGTGGATCGCGTCCTCGAGCGTCGTGATCGCGTCGATCAGGTCGGCCGATTGCGCGTCGAGGAACACCTTGCGCTCGCTCGCGGCCTTCAGCTCGTCGAGCGCGGCCATGTTCACCGGGCCGAGCGCGTTGATCGCGTTGTTCAAGCGCGTGACTTCGCCCTGCAGGTACGACGGCTTCAGATCGGGCGTCAGCTTCGCGGCGAGCGCGGTTTCGTCGACCTCGGCCGTTGCGAGCTGCTCGGCGAACTGCTCGACGGACAGGCGCGCGGCCTGCTCCTTCAGCTGCAGCTCGGTGATGCGGTCGCGCAGCGGCTGCAGCGAACGCTCGGCGACGAGCCGCTGCTCGTCCGACGCGCGCAGCTTCGCGGTCAGGTCGTCGAGCTCGATCCGCGCGGCCTGCAGCGCTTCTTCCTTCACCGCGCGAATCTCGAGCGCATCCTGCAGGCCCGTATGCGCGGTCTGCTCGTTGATCGTCTCGAGTTCGGCGCGCGCGTCTTCGAGCGACGCGGCGACGCGCTCGCTCTGCTCGTGCGCGACCTGGATCGTGCGCTTGAGCTCGTCGATCCGCGTCACCGCGTTGCGTGCGGCGAAGCGCGCATCGTTCGCGCCGCGCTCCAGGTCGCGCGCTTCCTGACGCGCCTGCGTCAGCGATTCGTCGAGCGACTCGAACGCGAGCTGGTTGTCCTCGAAGCGCGCCTGCAGTTCCGCGAGCTCGCCGTCGAAGCGCTCGAAATTCGCTTCCGACTCCGCGCGCAAGGCACGCTGCTCCTCGATCTGCGCGCCGATTTCCTCGAGTTCCTCGCGGATCTGCGTGCTGCGCTGCGTATAGCGTTCGTGCGCCTGCGCGAGCTTCAGCACATCCATCTGCAGCGCATGCACGCGCTGCGTCGCGCGTTCGGCCTGCGCGCGCACGTCGCCGAGCGCCTGCGTGGCCTGCGTGTGCGCGGCTTCCGCCCGCACGGCGGCCGTGCGCGCCTCGTCGGCGAGCAGCGCCTGCGCGCGCACCTGACGCGTCAGGTTTTCGATTTCCTGCTGACGGGCCAGCATCCCGGCCTGCTCCGAATCGGCCGCGTACAGCTGCACGCCGACCCGCGTGACGATATGGCCGGCCTTGACGACGAACGCGCCACCCGCCGGCAGTTGCGCGCGCGTCGCGAGCGCCTGCGCGACGTCGTCGGCGACGTACACGTTGCCGAGCCAGTCGTTCAGCACCGCGCGGATGCCCGCGTCGTCGATGCGCACCAGCGACAGCACCGGACTCAGCCCGGCCACGGCAGCGGGCGGTTCGCCGGCCGCGGGCGGCGCGTAGAACGCGAGCTTCGCGGGCGGCGCATCGGTCGCGAATGCCTTCACCCAGTCGAGATTCGACACTTCGAGCGCGGCAAGGCGCTCACGCAGCACGGCCTCGAGCGCCGCTTCCCAGCCGGCCTCGACGTGCAGCTTCTTCCACAGACGCGGCAACGCGCCGAGCTCGTGCTTGTCGAGCCACGGCTGGATCTTGCCTTCGGTCTGCACGTTGTCCTGCAGCTGTTTCAGCGCGGCGAGGCGCGCTTCGAGCTGGTGGATCTGCGCGGCTTCGGCCTGCACGCGCTCCTGCGCGGCGCGGCGTTCGCCGTCGAGACGCGGCACCGTTTCCTGCGCGTCGGCAAGACGCGCCTGCGCTTCCGCGAGAATCTCTTCCTGCTCGGCCAACTGCATGCGCAGTTCTTCGAGCTGCGTCTCGTCCGGCGCGTCGAGCCCGCCCGCTTCGCTCTTCAGGCGCTCGTGGCGCTGCTGAAGCTGCTGGAGCTGCTGGTCGGCGTTGCGCTGGTGCGCGGCTTCGAGCTTCAGCGACTGCTCGGTCTGCGCGATCCGCGCGCGCTCATCGTTGAGCTGCGCCTGCGCGTCGCGCCACTTCGCTTCGAGCGCCGGCAGCGCATCGTGCTTCGCGGCCGCGTTGTCTTCGGCGAGCGCGGCCTTCTCGTCGGCCATCGCGCGCGCCTCTTCGGCTTCCTCGAGCTCGTCCTGCGACTTCTCGGCCTGCGCGCGCCACTGCTCGCGCTGCGCGTTCAGCGCGGCGATCTGCGCCTGCACGCGATTGCGCGATTCGACGATGAACTTGATCTCGGCTTCGAGGCGGCTCACCTCGGCGTTCGCCTCGTAGAGCGCGCCCTGCGCGCCCTGCATCGCGTCGCTCGCCGAGTAGTGCGCGACGCGCAGCGTCTCGAGCTGCGCCTCGACTTCGCGCAGCTTCGCCGTCTGCGCCTCGAGGTCGATCTGCGCCTGTTCGATCGCGCGCTGCTGCTTCTGCTGCTCGCCCGCGGCCTCGTTCTTGCGCAGCAGCCACAGCAGGCGCTGCTTCTCCTCGCCGTCGGCGACGAGTTCCTTGTACTTGGTCGCGACCACCGCCTGCGCCTCGAGCTTTTCGAGGTTCGCGCCGAGTTCGCGGACGATGTCCTCGACGCGCGTCAGGTTCTCGCGCGTGTCGTGCAGGCGGTTCTCGGTTTCGCGACGGCGTTCCTTGTACTTCGACACGCCGGCGGCTTCCTCGAGGAACACGCGCAGCTCTTCCGGCTTCGCCTCGATGATCCGCGCGATCATGCCCTGTCCGATGATCGCGTACGCACGCGGCCCGAGGCCGGTGCCGAGGAAGATGTCCTGGATGTCGCGGCGGCGCGCCGGCAGGTTGTTGATGTAGTAGCTCGACGTGCCGTCGCGCGTCAGCACGCGCTTCACGGCGATTTCGCCGTACTGGCCCCACTGCCCGGCCGCGCGGCCGTCGGAGTTGTCGAAGATCAGTTCGACGCTGGCCCGGCTGCCGGGCTTGCGGGCGGTCGAACCGTTGAAGATCACGTCCTGCATCGATTCGCCGCGCAGCTCGGACGCGCGCGACTCGCCGAGCACCCAGCGCACGGCATCGATGATGTTGGACTTGCCGCATCCGTTCGGGCCGACCACGCCGACAAGCTGGCCCGGAACCTGGAAATGCGTGGGATCGACGAAGGATTTGAAGCCAGCGAGTTTGATCGAGCTCAGACGCACGGCGGTATCGGATGTGAAGAAGGTGTGAAACGGACGGGGCCGCACGGCGCGGGGCCGGAGAGCCCCTGCGCGCCACACGCCCCGGAATTCAAAAACGGGGCCGCGCGCATCCAGCGTTGGGCCCCGCAAACGGCTTCCATCATACCATCGCGCGTGAGCCGTCCCGCCCGTCGCCGGGTTTGTCCGGTGCCGGCGCGGCACGATGGACCCGGCTCGACAGCAGCGTCGCCAGCACGATGCACGCGCCGCCCGCCCACTCGCGCGCGCTCGGCAGCTCGTTCGCGAACACCCACGCGGACAGCGCGGTGATCACGATCTCGAACAGCATGATGATCGACGCGCGGTTCGCCGGCACGCGCGCGAGGCCGTACTGGACCAGCAGGTTGTTCGACGCCATCGTCACGCCGATCGCCGCGATGATCAGCGCGGCCACGCCCAGCTGGCCGCTCGCCGGCGCGGCCGGCAGCCCTTCGAACAGCGACGCGATCGCGCCGAACACGGCCGCGCCGCCGAACAGCGTCGCGGTGCGCATCTCCGCGCGCATGTCGGGCAGCTCGCGGCTCGCCTTGATCACCAGCACGTTGCTCATCGCGAAGCTGAGCCCGGCCGCGAGGCCGGCCCATTCGGCCGGGTTGGCCGGCAGCGGCAAGCCGAGCGCCGGCGACCACAGCATCAGCATCGCGCCGCCGATCGACAGCGCCGCGAGCCCGGCGCCGGCCCAGGTCAGCCGTTCGCGCAGCAGGAAATGCGCGTAGATCGCGG
Source organism: Burkholderia sp. AcTa6-5 (assembly GCF_017815075.1). Lineage (NCBI taxonomy): Bacteria > Pseudomonadati > Pseudomonadota > Betaproteobacteria > Burkholderiales > Burkholderiaceae > Burkholderia > Burkholderia sp. AcTa6-5. The sequence continues at coordinate 78,745 of NZ_JAGIQE010000024.1, forward strand.
TCCAGGCCGGCGTCAGGTAGAACAGCAGCATCACGCGCAGCACCTCGCCGTGGATCGTGCCCCAGACGAACCCGAGGTTCGTCACGCCGGCCGTGACCGCGATGCCCGGCAGCACCCAGTGCCAGCGCAGCGTCGCGATCGTGCGGTGCCGCACGACGATCACAAACAGGAACGCGACGAGGCTCGTCAGCGCACTGGCCAGCGTGCCCGTCACGCCGAGCGACGCGAGGATCCGCAGCGGATACCAGATCAGGCCCCATACCGACGCGCCAATCAGGATGGCCAGCGTCGGCAGGCTGCCGCGTACCGCGTTGTTCATTTGGTTCGATACCCTTTATTCGACCGCCCCGGCCGCCGTTCCGGCAGGCCGTGACCGCATTCCGTCACGCTATAATCGTCCGTTGCGAACCGCGCGCCCCGGCGCCCGTTCGCAGCCGCGCGGCGCGCCCGCCGCTTCTTTCGCTCCAACCGGCCGCGATGGCCGCTTCGCCCGTGAACCCTCGACTCGACTCGCTCCAGCCCTATCCCTTCGAAAAGCTGCGCGCCCTGTTCAAGGACGTGACGCCCGGTGCCGGTACGCCTTCCGGCAACCTGAAACCGATCAGCTTCGGCATCGGCGAGCCCAAACACGCGACGCCGGCGCTGATCCGCGACGCCGTGGTGGCCGCGCTCGACGGCCTCGCGTCGTACCCGGCCACCGCCGGCTCGGATGCGCTGCGCACGTCGATCGCGCGCTGGCTCGAACGCCGCTACGGACTGCCGGCGATCGATGCGGCCACGCAGGTGCTGCCGGTGTCGGGTTCGCGCGAGGCGCTGTTCTCGCTCGCGCAGACCGTGATCGACGCGCGGCCGCGTGCGGACGGCAAGAAGGCGATCGTACTCTGTCCGAATCCCTTCTATCAAATTTACGAAGGCGCGTCGCTGCTGGCCGGTGCCGAACCCTATTTCGCGAACAGCGACCCGGCCCGCAACTTCGCGTGCGACTACGCGGCCGTGCCCGAGGAAGTGTGGGCGCGCACGCAGCTGCTGTACGTGTGCTCGCCGGGCAACCCGACCGGCGCCGTGCTGACGCTCGACGACTGGCGCGAGCTGTTCGTGCTGTCCGACCGCCACGGCTTCGTGATCGCGTCCGACGAGTGCTATTCGGAAATCTATTTCGACGAAGCGGCGCCGCCGCTCGGCGGTCTTGAAGCCGCGCACCGCCTCGGCCGTGGCTTCGAACGACTCGTGATGCTGTCGAGCCTGTCGAAGCGCTCGAACGTGCCGGGCATGCGCTCGGGCTTTGTCGCCGGCGACGCCGCGCTGCTGAAGCAATTCCTGCTGTACCGCACGTACCACGGCGCCGCGCTGTCGCCGGTCTGGCAGCACGCGAGCATCGCCGCGTGGAACGACGAGGCGCACGTGCGCGAGAACCGCGCGCTGTACCTGCAGAAGTTCAATACGGTCACGCCGATGCTCGCCGAGGTCATCGACGTGAAGCTGCCCGACGCCGCGTTCTACCTGTGGGCCAACGTCGCGCGCACCGGCCTGTCGGACACCGAGTTCGCCCGTCGCCTGTACGCCGACTATAATGTGACGGTTCTGCCCGGCTCGTACCTGGCGCGCGATGCGCACGGCACGAACCCGGGCCGCGATTTCATCCGGATCGCGCTCGTCGCGGGCACCCCCGAATGCGTCGAGGGCGCGCAACGCATCGTCGATTTCTGCCGCGCTCTCGCGCGGTAAGACGTCCATCCCGATCAATTCCATCCATCTCCTGCGAAAACGAACATGTCGCAACAACTTCAGCAAATCATCGACACCGCCTGGGAAAACCGCGCCGAGCTGTCGCCGAAGGCCGCGCCCGCCGACGTCCGCGAGGCCGTCGCTCACGCGATCGAGCAACTCGACAAGGGTGCGCTGCGCGTCGCCGAGAAAATCGACGGCAACTGGACGGTCCACCAGTGGCTGAAGAAGGCCGTGCTGCTGTCGTTCCGCCTGGAGGACAACGCGCCGATGCCGGCCGGCGGCTACTCGCAGTTCTACGACAAGGTGCCGTCGAAGTTCGCGAACTACACGGCCGAAGACTTCGCCGCGGGCGGCTTCCGCGTCGTGCCGCCGGCCATCGCGCGCCGCGGCTCGTTCATCGCGAAGAACGTCGTGCTGATGCCGTCGTACACCAACATCGGCGCGTACGTCGACGAAGGCACGATGGTCGACACGTGGGCGACGGTCGGTTCGTGCGCGCAGATCGGCAAGAACGTGCACCTGTCGGGCGGCGTCGGCATCGGCGGCGTGCTCGAGCCGCTGCAGGCGAACCCGGTCATCATCGAAGACAACTGCTTCATTGGCGCGCGCTCGGAAGTCGTCGAAGGCGTGATCGTCGAGGAGAACTCGGTGATCTCGATGGGCGTGTACCTCGGCCAGAGCACCAAGATCTACGACCGCGAGACGGGCGAAGTCAGCTACGGCCGCATCCCGGCCGGCTCGGTCGTCGTCGCCGGCAACCTGCCGTCGAAGGACGGCTCGCACAGCCTGTACTGCGCGGTGATCGTCAAGAAGGTCGACGCGAAGACGCGTGCGAAGGTCGGCCTGAACGAGCTGCTGCGAGGCGACTGATGGCGAAGCCGCACACCGTGGTCGTCTACGGCATTCCGAACTGCGACACCGTGAAGAAGGCCCGCGTGTGGCTCGACGATCACGGCGTCGAGTTCGAGTTCCACGATTTCAAGAAGCTCGGCGTCAGCGCGCCGCTGATCGAAGACTGGCTGAAGGACGTGTCGCTCGACGCGCTCGTGAACAAGCGCGGCACCACGTGGCGCGGCCTGGACGACGGGATGAAGGCGGCCGCCGAAACGAAGACCGGCGCGGTCGCGCTGATGATCCACAAGCCATCGGTCATCAAGCGTCCCGTGCTCGTCGTCAACGGCCGCGTGAAATCGCTCGGGTTCGTGGCCGATCAATACGCGGCGCTGTTTGCCGCATAAGGCCGCCCGCGCCGCGCCTGCGGGCGTAGGGCCTGTTCACGCTAATAACGGGCTTGCGCTGGCCCGACGCCCTGTCGCTGCCGGCCACCGCGCCGGCATTTTTTATCGAAAGTGGTCCGAACCATGTCCGCCACCCTAGCCCTTACCGAACAGCTGATCGCCCGCGCGTCCGTGACGCCCGACGACCAGCACTGCCAGCAGATCATGACCGAGCGCCTCGCCGCGCTCGGCTTCGAATGCGAGACCATCGCGTCGCACGGCGTGACCAACCTGTGGGCCGTCAAGCGCGGCACCGACGGCCGCGACGGCAAGCTGCTCGCGTTCGCGGGCCACACCGACGTCGTGCCGACCGGCCCGCTCGAACAGTGGACGTCGCCGCCGTTCATTCCCGCCCATCGCGACGGCAAGCTGTACGGCCGCGGCGCGGCCGACATGAAGACGTCGCTCGCGGCGTTCGTCGTCGCGTCCGAGGAATTCGTCGCGGCCCATCCCGACCACCGCGGCGCGATCGCGTTCCTGATCACGAGCGACGAGGAAGGCCCGGCCACCGACGGCACCGTGAAGGTCGTCGAACTGCTGCAGGCACGCGGCGAGCGGCTCGACTACTGCATCGTCGGCGAGCCGACGTCGAGCGCCGAGCTCGGCGACGTCGTCAAGAACGGCCGCCGCGGGTCGATGTCCGGCGAACTGGTCGTCAAGGGCGTGCAGGGCCACATCGCGTATCCGCACCTCGCGAAGAACCCGATCCACCTGCTCGCGCCGGCGCTCGCCGAACTCGCCGCCGAGCAATGGGACGAAGGCAACGAATACTTCCCGCCGACCACCTGGCAGGTGTCGAACCTGCACGCCGGCACCGGTGCGACCAACGTGATCCCCGGCCACGCCGACCTGATGTTCAACTTCCGCTTCTCGACCGCGAGCACCGTCGAAGGCCTGCAGGCCCGCGTGCATGCGATCCTCGACAAGCATGGCCTCGAATACACGCTGAAGTGGTCGGTGAGCGGCCTGCCGTTCCTCACGCCGCGCGGCGAACTGTCGGGCGCGCTGGAAAACGCAATTCGCACCGAGACCGGCATCACGACCGAGCTATCGACGACGGGCGGCACGTCGGACGGCCGCTTCATCGCGCGCATCTGCCCGCAGGTGATCGAATTCGGCCCGCCGAACGGCAGCATCCACAAGATCGACGAGCACATCGAAGTGCGCTTCGTCGACCCGCTGAAGAACGTGTACCGACGCGTGCTCGAACAACTGATCGCCTGACGGAGCCTCGCATGACGACACCTTTTGCCACAGTTCGCGACCTGCTGCGCTACGCGGTCACGCGCTTCTCGAAAGCAAAGCTCGCGTTCGGCCACGGTTCCGACAACGCGTACGACGAAGCGGCCTACCTCGTGCTGCATACGCTCGACCTGCCGCTCGACACGCTCGAGCCGTTCCTCGACGCGCGCCTCTTGCCCGACGAAATCGCGGCCGTGCTCGCGGTGATCGAACGACGTGCGGCCGACCGCGTGCCGGCCGCGTACCTCACGCATGAAGCGTGGATGCATGGCCACCGTTTCTACGTCGACGAACGCGTGATCGTGCCGCGCTCGTTCATCGGCGAATTGCTCGACGACGGGCTGCAGCCGTATGTCGCCGATCCCGAGCAGGTCGGCGCGGTGCTCGAACTGTGCACCGGCTCCGGCTGCCTCGCGATCCTCGCGGCGAGCGCGTTCCCGAACGCCGAGATCGACGCGGTCGACCTGTCGGACAAGGCGCTCGAAGTCGCGGAAATCAACGTGCGCGACTACGGCCTCGAAGACCGCATCGGGCTGCACCGCGGCGACCTTTACGCCCCGCTGCCCGCGTTCCGCACCGATCCCGACTCGCGCTACGACGTGATCCTGACGAACCCGCCGTACGTGAACGCCGCGTCGATGGCCGCGCTGCCGCCCGAATACCGGCACGAGCCGGAGATGGCGCTCGCCGGCGGCGACGACGGGATGGACATCGTGCGACGCATCGTCGCCGACGCGCACCGCTGGCTGCATGACGACGGCGTGCTCGTCGTCGAGATCGGCAACGAGCGCGAGCACGTCGAAGCGGCGTTCGGCGGCCTCGAGCTCACGTGGCTGCCCACCAGCGCGGGCGACGACGCCGTGTTCCTGATCCAGGCGTCGGACCTGCCCCGCAAGGGCTGAGCGTTCCGCCGGGCCCGCCGTGCGGCGCACCATTGCGCCGCGCGGTTGGGTAAGATGCGCGTAGGCGGCCGCCCGGCCGCACGACTTCGGGAGTCCCCTCGGGCGTCCCGCGGGAGTCCTTCAAGCGCCCATGACCCTCGACTGGCTACATCTCGGCACCCTGATCCTGACCATCCACGTGCTCGGGATCGTCGCGGCATGCCATGCAATCATGAACACGCGCACGTCGCAAGGCGCGATCGCGTGGGCCGTCTCGCTCACGGCCATGCCGTACCTGACGCTCGTTCCCTACCTGTTCCTCGGCCGCAGCAAATTCTCCGGCTACGTCGACGCCCGGCGCCACGAACTCGAAATGTTGCGCACGCACACACCGCGTTCGCCGTGGCGCGCGACCGACGCAACCGACGGGCCGGCCGCCGACGCGCTGGGGCAGGCTGCCGTGCTCGCGCTCACGCGGCTCGGCGGCATGCCGTTCCTCGGCGGCAATTCGGTGCGCACGCTCGTCAACGGCGACGCGACGTTCTCGGCCATCCTGTCGGCGATCGACGCCGCGCGCGACTACGTGCTCGTCCAGTTCTTCATCGTGCGCGACGATGCGCTCGGCCGGATGCTGCGCGACTCGCTGCTCGCGCGCGTGGCCGCCGGCGTACGCTGCTGCGTGCTGTACGACAGCATCGGCTGCTTCGACCTGCCGCACAGCTACGTCGACGCATTGCGCCGCGGCGGCGTCGAGGTCCATCCGTTCGCGACCAACCGGAAATTCGTCAACCGCTTCCAGCTGAACTTCCGCAACCATCGCAAGATCGTCGTCGTCGACGGCAATTGCGCGTTCGTCGGCGGCCACAACGTCGGCGTCGAATATCTCGGCGCGAATCCGCGCCTGTCGCCGTGGCGCGACACCCACATCGAGATACGCGGCCCCGTGGTGGCGAGCATCCAGTACGTGTTCGCCGAAGACTGGCACTGGGCGACGCAGAAGCTGCCGCCGATCGCGCTGCCGCCGCCCGCGCAGCCCGGCGACGGCATGCATTGCCTCGCGGTGCCGATGGGGCCCGCCGACAAGCAGGAAACCGGCTCGCTGTTCTTCGCCGAATCGATCAATGCCGCCCGCGAGCGGGTGTGGATCACCACGCCGTACCTCGTTCCCGACGAAGCCGTGGTGTCCGCGCTGAAGCTCGCCGTGATGCGCGGCGTCGACGTGCGCATCCTGATCCCGAGCCGGCGCGATCACTACGTCGTGTTCGAGGCGTCGAAGCTTTACGCGCGCGACCTCGTCGATGCGGGCGTGAAAGTGTTCCGCTACCGGCCCGGTTTCCTGCACCAGAAGGTCGTGCTGATCGACCGCATCGCGGCAGCAATCGGCAGCGCGAATCTCGACAACCGTTCGTTCCGCCTCAATTTCGAGATCATGGTGCTGACCGTCGACCCGGCCTTCGCCGACGAGGTCGAAACGATGCTCGACGCCGACTTCGCTCAGGCGTACGAGGTGGACGCGGACGAATACCGGCAGTCGCCCGCCTGGCGGCGCATCGCGATGCACGTCGCGCGGCTGTTCGCACCGATCCTGTAACGGCCGCGACGACCGCCGCCCCCGCACGATCCGCACCGGCGCCGCGCATGCGGCGCTGCGCCGTCACAGCAGCTTGTCGATGTCCGCGGCGATTTCGTCGGGCTTGGTGGACGGCGCGTAGCGCTTGACGATGCGCCCTTCGCGGTCGATCAGGAATTTCGTGAAATTCCACTTGATCGCCTTGAGGCCGAGAATGCCGGGCGCCTCGTCGGTCAGGTAGCGATACAGCGGATGCGCGTGGTCGCCCTTCACGTCGATCTTCGCGAACATCGGGAACGTGACGCCGTAGTTGCGTTCGCAGAACGCACCGATCTGCTCGGCGTCGCCCGGCTCCTGCTTGCCGAACTGGTTGCACGGGAAGCCGAGTACGAAGAAGCCGCGCGCCGCGTACTGGTCGTACAGCTTCTGCAGCCCCGCGTATTGCGGCGTGAAACCGCACTCGCTCGCGGTATTGACGATCAGCAGCACCTTGCCGCGATACGCGTCGAGCGACACCGGCGCACCGGCCAGCGTCTCCGCGTTGAACGAATACAGGGTGGACATCGGGCACTCCTTTTACGAAACCGGATCGACGTGGAGTCTAGGCGAAATCGCGCCGTTGCGGCATCCGCCGAACGGCCGATGCCCGGCGCGACCGGCGCGCGGTCTAGAATAGCGGTTTTGGCCAGTCATTTCCGCCGTGATCCGTTTCAATCAGTTCAGCCTTGCGCGCGGCACCAAGCCGCTGTTCGAGTCGACCTCGTTCGTGCTCAATCCCGGCGAGAAAGCCGGCCTGATCGGCGCGAACGGCGCCGGCAAGTCGACGCTGTTTTCCGTCCTGCGCGGCGAGCTGCATTCCGACGGAGGTGATTTCTCGATGCCGCCGTCGTGGCGGATCGCCCACGTGTCGCAGGAAACGCCCGCGGTCGATCGTTCCGCGCTCGACTACACGCTCGACGGCGATACCGCGCTGCGCGAGATCGAGGCCCGCATCGCCGCCGCGTCGGCCGCGCATGACGGCGCCGCCGAAGGCGACGCGCACGCGGCGTTCGCCGACGCCGACGGCTACACCGCGCCGGCCCGCGCCGAAGCGCTGCTGCTCGGCCTCGGCTTCACGCTTGCGCAAACGCGCGAATCCGTCGCGAGCTTCTCCGGCGGCTGGCGCATGCGCCTGAACCTCGCGCAGGCGCTGATGTGCCGCTCCGACCTGCTGCTGCTCGACGAACCGACGAACCACCTCGACCTCGACGCGATCGTGTGGCTCGAAGACTGGCTGCACCGCTACCCCGGCACGCTCGTCGTGATTTCGCACGACCGCGAATTCCTCGATTCGATCTGCAACGTCACGCTGCATCTGGAAAACCGCCAGGTGAAGCGCTACGGCGGCAACTACTCGCAGTTCGAAGTGCTGCGCGCACAGCAACTGGCGCTGCAGCAAAGCGCGTACGAAAAGCAGCAGAAGACGATCGAGCACCTGCAGAGCTTCGTCGACCGCTTCAAGGCCAAGGCGACCAAGGCCAAGCAGGCGCAAAGCCGGATGAAGGCGCTCGAGAAGATGGAGCTGATCGCGCCCGCGCACATCGCGTCGCCGTTCACGTTCGAATTCCGCACGCCCGATGCCGCGCCGAACCCGATGATGGTGATGGAAGACGTCCGCTGCGGCTACCATGCCGACGACGGAACGGATATCCCGATCGTCGAGCGCGTCGCGCTGTCGATCCAGAACGGCCAGCGCATCGGCCTGCTCGGCGCCAACGGCCAGGGCAAGTCGACGCTGATCAAGACGCTGGCCGGCACGCTCGCGCCGCTGTCCGGGCAGGTCCGCGACGGCAAGGGGCTGACGATCGGTTATTTCGCGCAGCACCAGCTCGAAACGCTGCGCGAAGACGATTCGCCGCTCGCGCATCTGGCGCGGCTCGCGCCCGACACGCGCGAGCAGGAATTGCGCGACTTCCTCGGCGGCTTCAATTTCTCGGGCGACATGGCGACCAGCCCGGTCGGGCCGTTCTCGGGCGGCGAAAAAGCGCGCCTCGCGCTGGCGCTGATCATCTGGCAGAAGCCGAACCTGCTGCTGCTCGACGAACCGACGAACCACCTCGACCTCGAAACGCGCCACGCGCTGACGATGGCGCTCGCGCAGTTCGAAGGCACGCTGATCCTCGTGTCGCACGATCGTCACCTGCTGCGCGCGACGACCGACCAGTTCATGCTGGTCGCGAAGCATCGGCTGCAGCCGTTCGACGGCGACCTCGACGACTACCGCGACTGGCTGCTGCAGCATGCGGCCGAGCAACGCGCGGCCGCGAAGGCCGACAGCGCGGCCGCCGCAGGCGCCGATCCGGGCGTCAACCGCAAGGACCAGAAGCGCCAGGCGGCCGAGGAACGCCAGCGGCTGTCGCAGCTGAAGAAACCGCTGCAGAACCGCATCACGAAGCTCGAAAAGGAAATGGAAGCACTGCACGCGGAGAAGGCGCGCCTCGACGCGTTCGTCGCCGATCCGGCGAGCTACGAAGCCGCGCGCAAGACGGAACTGACCGACGCGATCCGCACGCTCGGTGAAGTCACGACCCGGCTCGAGACGGTCGAGGCCGACTGGCTCGCCGTGCAGGAAGAACTCGAGCAGATCGGCTGAACGCGGCCATCGGCGCCGGCAGGCGACGAGCGTGTCGGCGGCGGCATAGCGCGGCGGGGCGCCGGGGCGTCGACACCCCATGAATCCGCCGGGCCGCGCCCCGGGCCGGCCCGGAAACGACAAGGCCGGGCGCCCTGGCCCGGCCTCGTTGTCATTGCTGCGTTCGACGCGGTTGCGTCGGCCGGCGCCCGTATGCCCGCCGCACCATCCGCTCAGCGGCGCGGCAGCGTATCGCGCGGCATCTGCTCGTCGTCGTCCATCAGGTACCGGCGCCCTTCGGTTGGCCGGCGGATCGCCGCGGCGACTTCCGCTTCCGTCACATCCTCGGACACGACCTTGCGCGCCAGACGCCCTTCTTCGTCGATCCACTCGACGATCCGGCATCCGCCGCCCCACGGCTGGCGAATCGGCTCCGACACGCGGCAGCCGCGCAGGTTGTAAAGGCGTCCGCCAGGCGCTTCCCCATAGGATTTCAACATAGGTTCCCTTCGCATTGCGCGGTTCGACAATCCGGCAAAGGATAGGGAAAAGCGATGTCCGGCGGGTTACAGCAGCCTACATATTCTTTACAGCGAATTACGCGACAGATCGCCCGGCGACGCACGAGCCGTGCGCGCGCCGGGCCGCTCATTCAAGATCGCGCACGCGGTCGATCGCCTGCTCGAGCCGCTCGACGGCCATCACGTTGAGCCCTTCGATCGGCTGTTTCGGCGCATTCGCCTTCGGGATCAGCGCGGACGTGAAGCCGAGCTTCGCCGCCTCGCGCAGCCGTTCCTGCCCGCGCGGGGACGGCCGGATCTCGCCGGCCAGCCCCACCTCGCCGAACACGATCAGCCCTTTCGGCAGCGCCTTGTTGCGCATCGACGAGTGAATGGCGAGCAGCACCGCGAGGTCGGCAGCCGGCTCGGTGATCTTCACGCCGCCCACCGCGTTCAGGAACACGTCCTGATCGAAGGCCGCGATGCCCGCGTGGCGGTGCAGCACCGCAAGCAGCATCGCGAGCCGGTTCTGCTCGAGGCCGACCGCGAGCCGGCGCGGGTTCGGCACGTGCGCCGTATCGACGAGCGCCTGGATTTCGACGAGCAGCGGGCGCGTGCCCTCCTGCGTGACGAGCACGCACGAACCGGGCACGACCTGCTCGTGCTGCGACAGGAACAGCGCGGACGGGTTGGCCACGCCGCGCAGCCCGCGCTCGGTCATCGCGAACACGCCGAGTTCGTTGACCGCGCCGAAGCGGTTCTTGAACGCGCGCACGAGCCGGAACGACGAATGCGTGTCGCCCTCGAAGTACAGCACCGTGTCGACGATGTGCTCGAGCACGCGCGGGCCGGCGAGGTTACCCTCCTTCGTCACGTGCCCGACCATGATGATCGCGGTGCCCGACTGTTTCGCGATGCGCGTGAGCTGCGCCGCGCACTCGCGCACCTGCGCGACCGAGCCCGGCGCCGACGTCAGCGCCTCGGAATAGACGGTCTGGATCGAGTCGATGACGGCCACGTCCGGCCGCTCCGCGTCGATCGCGGCCTGGATCTTCTCGAGCTGGATCTCGGCGAGCAGCTTCAGTTCGGCCGCCGGCGCGCCGCCGTCGAGCAGCGCGAGCCGTTGCGCGCGCAACGCGATCTGCGCGGCCGATTCCTCGCCACTGATATAGAGCGCGCGCCGCTCGTTCGCGATATCCGCGAGCGACTGCAGCAGCAGCGTCGACTTGCCGATGCCCGGATCGCCACCGATCAGCACGACGCCGCCGGGCACCAGCCCGCCGCCCAGCACGCGGTCGAATTCGCCGATGCCGGTCGAGAAGCGCGGGACGTCGGCAGCCTCGATGTCGGCGAGACGCTGGACCGGCGCCCGCTTCGCGAGCGACTGGAACCGATGGGCGGCCGGCGACTCGGCGACCGATTCGACGAGCGTGTTCCACGCCTGGCACGACGGGCACTGGCCCTGCCACTTCGGGGTCTGTCCGCCGCACTCGCTGCAGACGTATACGGTTTTCTGTTTGGCCACGCGCGACGCCCTTATTCCGCTCGCACCGGCACGCGGGCCGCGACCGCGCACATCAGCTCGTAGCCGATCGTCCCGCAATGGCGCGCGACGTCGTCGATCGGCAGCGCGTTGCCCCACAGCTCCACGCGCGCGCCGACGCCGGCCTGCGGGCACGGCGTCAGGTCGACGGTGATCATGTCCATCGACACGCGACCGACGATCCGCGTGCGGATGCCGTCGACGATCACCGGCGTGCCTTCCGGCGCCACGCGCGGATAGCCGTCCGCGTAGCCGCACGCGACGACGCCGATCCGCATCTGCGCCTGCGCGGAGAACGTCGAGCCATAGCCGATCGCCTGGCCCTTCGCGATCGTCTGCACCGCGATCAGCTCGGACGAGAGCGTCATCGCGGGCTTCAACCCCGTGTCGGCGATATCGGACGACAGCCCGGACGGCGACGCCCCATACAGCACGATCCCCGGCCGCACCCAGTCGAAGTGCGTGTCCGGATGCCACAGCACGGCCGCCGAATTCGCGAGACTGCGCGCGCCGGCGATGTTTTCCGCGCCGCGCTCGAACGTCGCGAGCTGCTCGGCGACGCCGCGCGCGTTGTCCGCGTCCGAAAAATGGGTCATCAACGTGATCTGGCCGATGCCGGGGCACGCGCGGGCGCGCTCCCACGCGGCACGGTATTTTTCCGGCGTGTAACCGAGCCGGTTCATCCCGCTGTTCATCTTGAGCTGCACGTTGACGGGCTTCGACAGCCGCGCCGTTTCCAGCATCCGCATCTGCTCGTCGTTGTGGACGGTCGTGGTCAGGCTGTAGCGGTCGATCACGTCGATGTCGGTCGAGCGGAAGAAGCCTTCGAGCAGCAGGATCGGGCCGGCCCAGCCGAGCTCGCGCAGCTTCACGGCCTCGTCGAGATCGAGCAGGCCGAAGCCGTCGGTGCCGCGCAGGCCCGGAAACGCACGGGCGAGACCGTGGCCGTACGCGTTGGCCTTGACGACCGCCCAGACCTTGGACGGGCCGGCAAAGCGGCGGACGACGGAGAGATTGTTCGCGAGAGCGGCGGTGTGGATGGTGGCGGAGATCGGGCGCGGCATGGGAAATTTACGTAAAGACGCTTGCGAATCATCAGCTTACCGCGCCTTTTGAGCACCGAAGCCGACAATTTGCGGAACGATCGGGGAATCTTGCTAGTCCGAATTCGCGTATTTTCATGTTATAAAGCCGTGCGCACAACCCATTTCGAACGGAATAAGCCGATCGCATACCAGGCGGCCTACGCGGCCCTGCCGCAGCGACGAAAGCATCGCATCAGATGAAAAAAGGTTTTTACACCATCATGGCCGCGCAGTTTTTCTCGTCGCTGGCCGACAATGCGCTTCTCATCGCCGCCATCGCCCTGCTGAAAGACCTCCACGCCCCCAACTGGATGACACCGCTGCTGAAGCTGTTCTTCGTGTTGTCGTATGTGGTGTTGGCGGCGTATGTCGGTGCGTTCGCGGATTCGCGTCCGAAGGGCCGCGTGATGTTCATCACCAACTCGATCAAGGTGGTCGGCTGCCTGATCATGCTGTTCGGCGCGCACCCGCTGATCGCGTACGGGATCGTCGGGTTCGGCGCGGCGGCCTACTCGCCCGCCAAATACGGGATTCTCACCGAGCTGCTGCCGGCCGACCGGCTGGTCGCCGCGAACGGCTGGATCGAAGGCACGACCGTCAGCTCGATCATTCTCGGCACCGTGCTCGGCGGCGCGCTGATCAGCCCGCACATCGCGGCGCACGTGATCGCGCACACGCCGGCCTGGATCGGCACGCCCGCCGAAGCCGCGATGGCGATCATCATGGCGATCTACGTGGTCGCCGCGCTGTTCAACCTGCGCATTCCCGATACGGGCGCCCGCTATCCGAAGCAGGAACGCGGCCCGGTCAAGCTGCTCACCGATTTCGCCGACTGCTTCATGGTGCTCTGGCGCGACAAGCTCGGCCAGATCTCGCTCGCGGTCACGACGCTGTTCTGGGGAGCGGGCGCGACGCTGCAGTTCATCGTGCTGAAGTGGGCCGAGGTGTCGCTCAACATGTCGCTGTCCGAAGGCGCGATCCTGCAGGCCGTCGTCGCGGTCGGCGTCGCGGCCGGCGCGATTGCCGCCGCCGCGCGGATTCCGCTGAAGAAGTCGCTGACCGTGCTGCCCGTCGGCATCATCATGGGCATCGCGGTGATGCTGATGGCGTTCTACACGCGCGACCTGTTCCCGTCGCACTGGGCCGTGCATTTCGGCCATCTGCGCCTGCCGTTCTACCTGATCGTCGCGTACATCTTCCTGATCGGCGTCGGCGCGCTGTCCGGCTACTTCGTCGTGCCGATGAACGCGCTGCTGCAGCATCGCGGCCACGTGCTGCTGTCGGCCGGTCATTCGATCGCGGTGCAGAACTTCAACGAGAACCTGTCGGTGCTCGTGATGCTGTGCCTGTATGCGGTGCTCGTGTGGCTCGACGTGCCGGTCGGCGTCGTGATCGTGCTGTTCGGTACGTTCGTCTGCCTGACGATGTGGCTCGTGATGCGCCGCCATCAGGCGAACCAGCGTCAGTTCGACTCGGTCGCGCTGATCGGCGAATCGCGGCACTGACGCTACACTTCCGGTTTTCGTCCGCCGGCGCCGGTCCTCGAACCGGCGCGTTGCCCTCATGACGCACCCGATACCCAACCTCCTGACGATCGCCGGCTCCGATTCGGGCGGCGGCGCAGGCATCCAGGCCGACCTGAAGACGTTTTCCGCGCTCGGCGCGTATGGCGCGAGCGTGATCACCGCGCTGACCGCGCAGAACACGCGCGGCGTGACGGGCGTGCATGCGCCGGACGCCGCGTTCGTGACCGCGCAGCTCGACGCGGTGTTCGACGACATCCGCATCGATGCGGTCAAGATCGGGATGCTCGCGAACGCGGCGATCGTGCAGGCGGTGGCCGACGCGCTGCGCCGTTACGCGCCGCGCTTCGTCGTGCTCGACACGGTGATGATCTCGAAGAGTTCGCACGCGCTGCTCGCGCCCGATGCCGTCGCCGCGCTGCGCGACACGCTGCTGCCGCTCGCGACGGTCGTCACGCCGAATCTCCCCGAAGCGGCCGCGCTGCTGAACGTTGCGCCCGCCACCACCGAAGACGACATGGTCCGGCAAGGTCAGGCGCTGCTGCAGAGGGGCGCGCGCGCCGTGCTGATGAAGGGCGGCCACCTGCCCGACGCATCCGCGAGCCCCGACTGGCTCGTCGAAGCGACCCGCACGGTGCGGCTCGACGGCGCGCGCGTGCCGGTCAGCAACACGCACGGCACCGGCTGCACGCTGGCGTCGGCGATCGCCGCGCTGCTGCCGCAGCAGCCCGATCTGGAAAGCGCGGTGCGGGAAGCCAAGACCTACCTGACCGGCGCGATCGCCGCGAGCGGCCACCTCGACGTCGGTCACGGCGTCGGCCCGGTCCATCACTTTCACCGCTGGTGGTGAGCGGCCGCTGACGCGGCGTCAGCGATCCTGTGCGGCGAACGCCTGCGCGCGCGCCGGCCAGTCGTCGGGTACGACGAACCCGCGCGCCGTCTCGCGCCACGTGCCGTCACTCCCCTTTTCATGGATGCCGATCAGGTCGGGCGCCTCGCGCGTCGCCAGCACGGGCGGCAGTTCCGGTGCGCTCGCCAGCGGCTCGGGCTCGAACCCCGCGCCGGCGGCGGCACGCCGCGGCGCCAGCCACGCCAGCCGCGGCAATACGCTCCATGCGGCGCCGTCACGCTGCGCGGCCGCCCACGCCGGCCACTGCGCATGCGTCAGCCAGAAACCGCGCGGGTGATCCGGCGCGATTTCGGCGGACACCGGCGGCACCGGCGCACCGTGCGGATGGAACAGCCAGCCCTTGATGAACATCTGCGCGTCGGACGGTGCACCGTAGCCGAGCCGGGCGAAGCCGTCGTGTTCGCCGAGCCGCAACTGGTGGTCGAGCAGCCGGCTGCGCTTGCGGTCGAACCGGTCGACGAGATTGGGGCCGACGAAGTCGGCGAGCGACGCGCCGTCGCGGACCGGCGCGCACAGATAGCACTTCACCGCGAGTTCCCAGTGCAGGCGTCGACCGTCCGGCGCATCGACGAGAAAGTCGACTTCGCCGAGCGTGCGGCCGTTGCTGCGCAGCGGCAGATTAGCCGCGACGAGCCGCAGCGACGGCCCGTGCGTCAGGAAGTATTCGAGCAGGCATTCGGCATAGCGGCCGAGCCGGGTGGGCCGAAACCCGTCGAGCGCGCGATGCAGCGGCCCGGGCTGCGCATCGAGCGCGGCGAGCCACGCTTCGACGGCCGCTTGGCCCGCCGCATCCGGCCAGGGGCGCGCGAGCGGCGCGCCCGGCACCGCGGTGAGCAGGCTCGGGCTGGCCAGCAGCCAAGCCAGATCGCGTACCGCGGCGTCGAGCAGCGTATCGACGAACGCGCACGCCGCGCCGGTCGTCATGACCCGGCCGGGCCGTTCGCGTCGGCGCCTTGCGCACGCTGGAACGTGTCACGTGCGAGGCACAGGTCGGCCCACGCCTTCGACTTGTCCTGAAGGCTGCGTAACAGGTAGGCCGGGTGGTAGGTGACGATCACCGGCACGCCCTCGTACGCATGCACGCGGCCGCGCAGCGATGCGATGCTGGCGTCCGTCTTCAGCAGCGTCTGCGCGGCAAAACGGCCGAGCGCGACGATCAGCTTCGGCTTCACGAGCGCGACCTGGCGCTGCAGATACGGCTCGCAACTCGCGACCTCGTCCGGCTCCGGGTTGCGGTTGCCGGGCGGCCGGCACTTGATCACGTTCGCGATGTACACGTTGTCGCCGCGCTTGAGCGACAGCGACTGCAGCATGTTGTCGAGCAGCTTGCCGGCCTGGCCGACGAACGGCTCGCCCTGCTTGTCCTCGTTCTCGCCCGGCGCTTCGCCGATCAGCATCCAGTCCGCTTCGCGGTCGCCGACGCCGAACACGGTGTTGGCCCGCTTCTCGCACAAGCGGCACAGCGTGCAGTCGGCCACGCGCGCGGCCAGCGCATCCCAGTCGAGCGTGGCGACCGGCGTGCCGGCAGGACGCGATTCGGCGAGCGGCGCGGGCGTGGATTCGCCCGGCGGCGCCGCGTCGAACCAGGCGAAATCGTCGTCCGCTGCCGGCGGCGCATCATCCTTCGGCGCCATCGTATCGGGCGATGCCGCCGATGCAGCTTGCGCAGGCGGGCGACCGCCGTCGTCGACACCGTGCGCCGACACCCGCGATTCGCGAGCCGCAGAGGCGCCGGCCGCGCCACGCGCGACGGCCGTCGGCGCATCGTCCTGCACCGGTGCACGCGCTGCCCGCACCGGCCGATCGGCCGCGACGGCGGAACCGTCGTCGGTCGCCGCGGTCTGCGCGACGGCAGGCGCGTCGGCTGCCGCGCCTTCGTCCGCGCGCTGCCCGCGCCGCACCCAGATCTGCGCGAGGCCCAGTTCCTCGAGCGCCGCTTCACCCCACGCCATGTGCGTCCCCCTCGTCCTTGTTCAGCGTCAGACGCATCACGATCGCGTCCTCCCGGCTCCGATGCTTCGCCGGATAGTAATTCTTGCGCCGGCCGATCGTCATGAAGCCGAAGCGCTCGTACAGATGGATCGCGCGCGGATTCGACGGCCGCACTTCGAGCAGCATGCCGTCGAGCCCTTCCGCACGCGAAATGCGCACCGCCTCGCGCAGCAGCGCGAGGCCCGCGCCCGCGTGCTGCGCGACCGGCGCGACGCACAGGTTCAGCAGATGCATCTCGTCGACCACGGGCATCAGCACGCAATAGCCGACGAGCGAGCCCGTCACGTGCCTCAGGCACACGCCCAGATAGCCGTTGCGCAGCGAATCCTCGAAGTTGCCGCGGCTCCACGGGAATTCGTACGCGACGTGCTCGATTGCGACGACCTCGTCGAGATCGGCGTCCGTCATCGGCGCCAGATAGCGGTCGCTCAGCAGGACACCCGTCATCCCTTCGCTCCGCCCGTCTGCGCGGCCCGTACAGCGAGGCGCTCGGCCGTCGTCTGCGCGACCTTGTCGCGCACGTATTCGGGTGCGGCCTGGTCGGCCGGCACCGCTCGCCCGGCGCGGAACGCGCGCAGCGCGGCATGCGCGACCGCCAGCGCATGCGGCAGCGCATCGCCGTCGATCACGGCCGCCCGCGCGGCGGCCGGCAATTGCGCGCCGAACGCCGCGGCCGCATTGCCGGCGAGCGTAAACGGCGCGTCGGGCACGCCGACGGTCCCCGGTGCGTCGAGCGACGCCGGATGCAGCGTGCGCCAGTCGCCCGCGCCGTCGTCCCATTCGAAATCCGCCCAGTAGGCTTCGTCCATCCGCGCGTCGAGCGCGGCGAGCACGCGGGTCGTGCCGGGCGCGCGCAGCCGCGCGTGCTCGGCGCATGCGAGCAGCGTGCCGATCGGCACGACCGGCAGCCCGGCGCCGAACGCGAGGCCCTGGGTAATGCCCGTCGCGGTACGCAGGCCCGTGAACGAGCCGGGGCCCGCGCCGAACGCGATCGCGTCGCAGTCGGCGAGCGTCAGCCCGGATTCGGCGAAGAGTTCCTGGATCGCCGGCAGCACGCGCGTGCTCGACACGGCGCCCGTCGGTTCGTGACGGACCCAGGTTTGCGGAGTGGAAACGGCGTCATCGGCCGGGGCCGAGCGCAGCAGCGCGACCGAGCAGTATTCGGTCGACGTATCGATGGCGAGGAGCACTGTTTGCGTCATGGCCGACATTGTAATGCGCCGCCCCGCTCCCACGGGCGATCGGGCCCGATCTGTGCGCACGTGCGGCGCCGGCGGCGGTTTGGAAGGATCGCTCGACCCGGCGCGACGGTCCGCTTGTTAAGATCGGCCGATCTGAAACCCTTACGGAGACACCCGATGAGCGAACTCACCGCCCAATTCGACCAGGCCCAGATCGACGTCAAGCAACTGACGGAACGGCCGGGCAATCTGACCCTGCTGCGCCTGTACGCGCTCTTCAAGCAGGCGACCGACGGCGACGCGCACGGCGACAAGCCCGGCTTCACCGATATCGTCGGCAAGTACAAGTACGATGCCTGGGAAGCGCTGAAGGGCACGTCGCCGGACGCGGCGAAGCAGCAGTACGTCGAACTCGTCGAATCGCTGAAAAACGGCACGGCTTCCTGACCAAACCGCCCTCGCCGCAATAGGCAATCAAATCAGTGGCGCAGCGCAGCAAATTTCTTTATAATGCGGCCTGCGTCACCTCCCGCGCTCGGCTCGAAGCCGTTCCGGCCCGACGCCTCGTAGCGTTAAGCTCCAATCCGGTTTAGAACCTGTCCCCTCCTGCTTCGACCCTTGCGGTCGTCAACTAGGCTGGCGGCCCCGCTCCAGAAGCGCGCCGCACCCAAAACAGCTTCTAATGCCTCATCCGCCGACGGTTCGGCGGATTGCACCCGTTTCCCGATTTGCTCGCTGAATCCGACGACTTGGGTATGCGCGATTGGCGCCGACGTTTCACCCACTGTGTTTCAAGGATTGTTATGACTTCGAGCATCAACTCCAGCCCGCTCAACGCGATCGCCGACCAGGCGCTCGGTCTCGACGCCGCCGCCGCACCGGCCGCGGTCGAACCGGCGTCGGACGAGCCGAGCTTCGCGTCGCTCGGGTTGTCGCCGGAGATCGTCTCCGCGCTGCAGGCCGCCGGCTACGTGAAGCCGACGCCGGTCCAGCAGCGCGCGATTCCGGCCGGCATCGCCGGCCGCGACCTGCTGGTGTCGAGCCCGACCGGTTCGGGCAAGACCGCCGCATTCATGCTGCCCGCGATCGAACGTTTCGCGCAGCTCCAGAAGACGCAGGCGCAGCAGCCGCGCGCGCCGCGCGACCCGAACCAGGGCGACCGCCGCGCGCGCCGCCCGCAACCCGTCGCGCGCCCGGGCCTGCTCGTGCTGACGCCGACCCGCGAACTCGCGATGCAGGTCACGACGGCCGCCTCGACGTACGGCAAGCACCTGAAGCGCCTGCGCACGGTCAGCATCCTCGGCGGCGTCGCCTACGGCCAGCAGCTGATGCTGCTCGCGAAGAACCCGGAAATCCTGGTTGCGACGCCGGGCCGCCTGCTCGATCACCTCGAGCGCGGCCGTATCGACCTGTCCGAACTGAAGATGCTGGTGCTCGACGAAGCCGACCGCATGCTCGACATGGGCTTCATCGAAGACATCGAAACGATCGTCGCCGCCACGCCGGAATCGCGCCAGACGATGCTGTTCTCGGCCACGCTCGACGGCAAGATCGGTTCGCTGACGGGCCGCCTGCTGAAGGACCCGGAGCGCATCGAGATCCAGCAGCGCCTCGAGTCGCGCACGAACATCGCGCAGACGGTCCACTACGTCGACGACCGCGATCACAAGGATCGCCTGCTCGATCACCTGTTGCGCGACGACGCGCTCGACCAGGCGATCATCTTCACGGCGACCAAGATCGACGCCGACCAGCTCGCCGGCCGTCTCGCCGACGCAGGCTTCGAATCGGCCGCGCTGCACGGCGACCTGCCGCAGGGCGCGCGCAACCGCACGATCCGTGCGCTGCGCGAGCGCCGCGTGCGCGTGCTGGTGGCGACCGACGTCGCGGCACGCGGCATCGACATCCCGGGCATCACGCACGTGTTCAACTACGACCTGCCGAAGTTCGCGGAAGACTACGTGCACCGTATCGGCCGTACCGGCCGCGCGGGCCGTTCGGGCACGGCGGTCAGCCTCGTGCACCACGCCGAGCAAGGCGCGCTCAAGCGCATCGAACGCTTCGTGCGCTCGCCGCTGCCGGTCAACGTGGTCGAAGGTTTCGAGCCGCGCAAGTCGCCCCCGCGTAACGGCGGCACCGGCGGCCGCGGCCGTCCGGGCGGTGGTAACGGCGGTCGTCGTTTCGGCGGCAAGCCGGGCGGCGGTTATGGCGGCAACGGCAATAGCAGCGGCAACGGTCGCAGCTACGGCGGCGGCAATGGCGGTGGCTGGAGCGGCAAGCCGGGCGGCAGCCGTGACGGCGGCCCGCGTCGCGACGGCCAGCGCAGCGGCGCCCCGCGCCGTAGCAATTCGGCATCGTAAGCATCTGGGCGGCCCTGCAGCCGCCCCCGCGGATGGGCATCTCGCCCATTCAACCAACCGGCGCATCCGCGCCGGTTTTTTTTCGCCCCACCGCCAATTTCACGATGCAGGAAATTTTTTTGCGTCGTAAAAAATCATGCTGCACGGCACAACCCGTGCGATTGCGGGATAGGAAAACGCATTTCTTATCTCGAAATGACGAATGCAACCCGTTGATTAAAAACAATTAAAAAATTCCGCACTTCCCGAGCCAGCCCCTGTTTCGCTCCCGCCGATTTGCCTAGACTCTTATACAAGACCTCGCGAACGGGAACGCATCGCTTCCCCGCCTCGCGAACCGCATCGTCACCGCCAGATTCGGCCCGTCACGCATACATCGCATCAAGGAGCTCATCATGTCGCGTCAGCAACAGGCACAGGAACTGCAGCAGCAATGGGAAACCGATCCGCGCTGGAAGGGCATCAAGCGCAGCTACTTGGCCGAGGACGTGGTCCGCCTGCGCGGCTCGATCCCGATCGAGCACACGCTGGCCAAGCGCGGCGCGGAAAAGCTGTGGAGCCTCATCAACAACGAGCCGTTCGTCAACGCCCTCGGCGCGCTGACCGGCAACCAGGCGATGCAGCAGGTGAAGGCCGGCCTGAAGGCCATCTACCTGTCCGGCTGGCAAGTGGCCGGCGACGCGAACGTCGCGGGCGAAATGTACCCGGACCAGTCGCTGTATCCGGCGAACTCGGTGCCGCTCGTCGTCAAGCGCATCAACAACACGCTCACGCGCGCCGACCAGATCCAGTGGTCGGAAGGCAAGAACCCGGGCGACGAAGGCTACGTCGATTTCTTCGCGCCGATCGTCGCCGATGCGGAAGCCGGCTTCGGCGGCGTGCTCAACGCGTTCGAGCTGATGAAGGCGATGATCGAGGCCGGCGCGGCGGGCGTCCACTTCGAGGACCAGCTCGCGTCGGTGAAGAAGTGTGGCCACATGGGCGGCAAGGTGCTCGTGCCGACGCGCGAAGCCGTCGCGAAGCTGTCGGCCGCGCGTCTCGCGGCCGACGTGATGGGCACGCCGACCGTGCTGGTGGCCCGCACCGACGCGGAAGCGGCCGACCTGATCACGTCCGACGTCGACGACAACGACAAGCCGTTCCTGACCGGCGAGCGCACGGTGGAAGGCTTCTTCCGCACGAAGCCGGGCCTCGAGCAGGCGATCTCGCGCGGCCTCGCGTACGCACCGTACGCGGACCTGATCTGGTGCGAAACGGGCAAGCCGGATCTCGAGTACGCGAAGAAGTTCGCGGAAGCGATCCACAAGCAGTTCCCGGGCAAGCTGCTGTCGTACAACTGCTCGCCGTCGTTCAACTGGAAGAAGAACCTCGACGACGCGACGATCGCCAAGTTCCAGAAGGAACTCGGCGCGATGGGCTACAAGTTCCAGTTCATCACGCTGGCCGGCTTCCATGCGCTGAACTACTCGATGTTCAACCTCGCGCACGGCTATGCCCGCACGCAGATGAGCGCGTTCGTCGAACTGCAGCAGGCCGAGTTCGCGGCGGCCGACAAGGGCTTCACGGCCGTCAAGCACCAGCGCGAGGTCGGCACCGGCTACTTCGACGCGGTGACGCAGACGGTCGAACGCGAAGCGTCGACGACCGCGCTGCACGGCTCGACCGAGGACGAACAGTTCTTCGACGGCAAGAAGGTCGCGTAACACGCCAGGCGTTACGCCGATGCCCGCCGCGTCTCGCGACGCCGCGGCATCGGCCACCGGAACAACAATCAGGGAGGAGACGGCAGGCGCGCGAGTCCCATCGCGCAACCGGCCGCGCGGCCTGCGGGCCGCCAGCAACGCTGCGCGCCGGCTTCGTCCGGCGCGCCCTTTTTCCGATGCGCAGCCCGCCCCGCCACGGCCGGCGCTGCCCTACCGATAGACGATCACCGGAATTTTCGTATGGGTCAGCACGCGCTGCGTCTCGCTGCCGATCAGCAGGCTGCCGAGCCCGCGGCGTCCGTGGGACGCCATGAAGATCACGTCACACCCGCCGCGTTCGGCCGCCTCGATGATGCCGAGATACGGCGACGGATGCACGCTCGTCCACGTGTCGCACGCGACCCCGGCCGCCTTCGCGGCCGCTTCCACCTCGTCGAGATGCGCGCGCGCCTCGCGCTCGCTGCGCGCGCGGAAATCGGCGGGCGGCTCGATGATCACTTCGGAAAACGGCGAGTACGGGTATTGCGGCAGGCACGCATAGGCCGTAACCTGCGCGCCGACCGCGCGCGCCAGGTCGATCGCGCCGTCGATCGCCTTTTGCGACAGTTCGGAACCGTCGGTTGGAACGAGGATGTGCCGGAACATCGCGCCCTCCTTCGTCAATCGCACGCCGCGCGCCCCGGCTCCGGCCGAGCCGGCCGCGACACCGCGTGCACGCCTCTTACGATTGTAGTGGGTGAAACCGCGCAAGCCGCACCGCCAGCGGGTTCGCCCTCATATCGGAAACACGCGGGCGCGCGGCGCCTACTCGCCCCAATAGCCGGGCCGCTCGTACGTGTGCTTCAGGTAATCGAGAAACAGGCGCACGCGCAGCGGCAGATGTCGGCGCTGCGGAAACACCGCGTGAATGCCGATCGGCGGCGCGGCGAACGCATCGAGCACGCTGACGAGCCGGCCGGCCGCGACGTCCTCGCCGACTTCCCACCACGAGCGCCACGCGAGGCCGTGGCCGGCGAGGCACCATTCGTGCAGCACTGCGCCGTCCGAGCATTCCATCGTGCCGTTCACGCGGATCGACACGACCTTGTCGCCTTCCTGGAACGCCCAGCCGCGCTGCTGGTTCGCATTCGCCGCGAGCGCGAGGCAGTTGTGCCGCGCCAGTTCCGCGAGCGTGGCCGGCGTGCCGCGCCGTGCGAGATACGCGGGCGACGCGACGCACACGCGGCGGTTCTCGCCGAGCTTCAGCGACACGAGCGACGAATCGGGCAGCTCGCCGAGCCGCACCGCGCAATCGAACCCCTCGTTGACGAGGTCCACCATCCGGTCGGACAGGTCGAGCGTGACCGACACGTCCGGATGCGCGCCGCTGAATTCGGGCACGAGCGGCGCGACGTGCCGCCGGCCGAAGCCGGCCGGCGCGGAGAGCCGCAGATGGCCGCTCGCCTTGACGCCGCCGGCGGACACGCTCGCTTCCGCGTTCTGCATCTCGTTGATGATGCGCTGGCAATCCTCGAGGAACGCCGACCCCTCGAACGTCAGCGTGAGCTTGCGCGTCGTGCGCACCAGCAGCTTCACGCCGAGCCGCTCCTCGAGTGCGTCGAGGCGGCGGCCGATGATCGCCGGCGCGACGCCTTCCGCGTGCGCGGCCGCCGACAGGCTGCCTTTGGCCGCGACCGCGGCGAACGTTTCGATCTGTTTGAACCGGTCCATGACTCCGTCGAGAGGACGGCCTCGCCGTCCTTCAAATAGCTTGAGCCGCACAAGATTAGGTATATGAAAGTAAAAGATCAAGTGATGTTTAGCGTCTTTTTTAGCAGCTTATATCACGAATAGAATCGACCCGACCTCTGAAACTGGAGCGCAAGGCTATGTCGGCCACAACGACACTCTCCTCCCCCGACGCCATCCTCTTCGACGCATTCGGCACGTTGTTCGACGTGCGTGCCGTGCTGGCCGCGGCTGAGCAGATGTTTCCCGGACACGGGGAACGGTTGTCGCAGCTGTGGCGGCGCAAGCAGATCGAATACTCGCAGCTGCGCACGCTCGCCGATCCGGCCGGCGCGCACTATCGCCCGTTTCGGGACATCACGCTCGACGCGCTGCGGTTCGCCGCGCGCAGGCTCGGGCTCGCGCTGAACAGTGCGGCCGAGAAACGCCTGATGGACGAATACGCGTGCCTGTCCACCTATCCCGACACGGTGCCCGCGCTGCGCCAGCTGCACGCGCTCGACCCGCGCCCGCCGCTCGCGATCCTGTCGAACGGCACCCCGCAGATGCTCGACATCGCGATCAAGAGCGCGGGCATGACCGGCCTGTTCGATCGCGTGCTGTCGGCCGACACCGTGCGCGCGTACAAGCCGAGCCCGGCCGCGTATGCGCTCGGCACCGCCGCGTTCGGCGCGAACCCGCGCGGCATCGTGTTCGTGTCGTCGAACGCGTGGGACGTCGCGGGCGCCACCTGGTTCGGCTACACGACGTTCTGGCTCAACCGCACGGGCGCGCCCGCCGAGGAACTCGGCGCGCCGCCCGACGGCACGGGCGCCGGCATGGCCGACCTGCTCGCGTTCCTCGCCACCCCCGCCCCGGCTCCGTCCGGCAGACCCGCAAACCGCACGCGCCCCGGCCCGGGTGCATGACGTTTCGCAGCGCTGCCGCCTTCCCCTTTCACCGAAACCGCAACTGACCGACCAAGGAGATGAAACTCATGAGCACCCCGATCACGCTGCCGCAAGGCATGACGATCACCGGCGAAATCAAGCCGGGTTACGAAGCGATCCTGACGCCCGACGCGCTGGCACTCGTCGCGTCGCTGCATCGCACGTTCGAATCGCGCCGCCAGACGCTGCTGCAGGCGCGCGTCGAGCGCACGAAACGCCTCGACGCGGGCGAGCGCCCCGATTTCCTCGCCGAGACGCAGGCGATCCGCGAAGGCGACTGGAAGGTCGCGCCGCTGCCGGCCGACCTGCAATGCCGCCGCGTCGAAATCACGGGCCCGGTCGAGCGCAAGATGATCATCAACGCGCTGAACTCGGGCGCCGATTCGTACATGACGGACTTCGAGGATTCGAACGCGCCGAGCTGGACGAACCAGATCGACGGCCAGATCAACCTGAAGGACGCGGTGCGCCGCACGATCTCGCTCGAGCAGAACGGCAAGTCGTACCGGCTGAACGACAAGGTCGCGACGCTGATCGTGCGTCCGCGCGGCTGGCACCTCGACGAGAAGCACGTGACGGTCGACGGCCAGCGCGTGTCCGGCGGCATCTTCGATTTCGCGCTGTTCCTGTTCCACAACGCGAAGGAACTGATCGCGCGCGGCTCGGGCCCGTACTTCTACCTGCCGAAGATGGAAAGCCATCTCGAGGCGCGTCTGTGGAACGACATCTTCGTCGCGGCCCAGGAAGCGATCGGCGTGCCGCGCGGCACGATCCGCGCGACGGTGCTGATCGAGACGATCCTCGCCGCGTTCGAGATGGATGAGATCCTGTACGAACTGCGCGAACACAGCTCGGGCCTGAACGCCGGCCGCTGGGACTACATCTTCTCGGCGATCAAGAAGTTCAAGAACGACCGCGACTTCTGCCTGGCCGAGCGTTCGAAGATCACGATGACAGTGCCGTTCATGCGCGCGTACGCGTTGCTGCTGCTGAAGACCTGCCACAAGCGCAACGCGCCGGCGATCGGCGGGATGAGCGCGCTGATCCCGATCAAGAACGATCCGGAAGCGAACGACAAGGCGATGGGCGGGGTGCGCTCGGACAAGCAGCGCGACGCGACCGACGGCTACGACGGCGGCTGGGTCGCGCATCCGGGCCTCGTGCCGATCGCGATGGAAGAATTCGTCAAGGTGCTCGGCGACCAGCCGAACCAGATCGCAAAGCAGCGCGACGACGTGCAGGTCGAAGGCAGGAACCTGCTCGACTTCCAGCCGGAAGCGCCGATCACCGAAGCCGGGCTGCGCAACAATATCAACGTCGGGATCCACTACCTCGGCGCATGGCTCGACGGCAACGGCTGCGTGCCGATCCACAACCTGATGGAAGACGCGGCGACGGCCGAGATCTCGCGCTCGCAGGTGTGGCAATGGATCCGCTCGCCGAAGGGCGTGCTCGACGACGGCCGCAAGGTCACGGCCGACCTCGTGCGCGAATTCGCGAAGCTCGAGCTCGACAACGTGAAGCGCTCGGTCGGCGGCAATACGCAGCCGTACGAACGCGCCGCGGCGATCTTCGAGCAGATGTCCACGTCGGAAGGCTTCACCGAATTCCTGACGCTGCCGCTGTACGAGGAAATTTGACGACGCTGTCGGCTGCGATCGCCGGACGGCCACGCCGTGTCGGCGGTCGCATGCGATGACGGGTCACCGGCAGGAAAAAAGCGCCCCGCGGGGCGCTTCCTCTTTTGCAGCGAATCCTGCCACCGCCCGCAGGCACGCTCAGGCGGCTTCCTGCTCGCGCCGGTGCTGAACCCAATCGCCGGACGCGATGCGCGGACGCCCGGCCGCCGCGTGCGCGGCGACCGGATAATACAGGCACGCGTACTGCCGGCCGCCGAGCTCGACCGTTACCTCGTCCGGCTTGAACAGCGAATCGACGCCCGGATAGACGCGCTCGATCTCGTCGAGCACCGGGACGAGCTGCGCGTCGACCTCGTAGACGTCGCCCCACACCAGCGACTTGCCGGCCGTACCGGCGATCATGCCCGGATACGTGCCGAAATCGACCAGTTCGCCCGGCAGCGCGGCCGCGCCCAGCAGCGTCGGCGCGGCGATGCCGTGGCGGGCGGCCGCATGGCCGATGTCGTTGGCCTGTCCGGCTCTCAAGGTGCCATAGACGAATACGTGGCGCATCGTGGTTCTCCTCTTCGATTCGTGTGTTGCCGTGTTGGCGTGCGACCGGTGCGCGATGGGCGCGACGTGGCGCACGCATCGATAGACCGCGATACCGGCCCGATGGTTCGAACCGTCGGTGCGACCGGCTGCGGGCGACCGGCTGCGGGCGACCGGCTGCGGGCGACCGGCTGCGGGCGACCGGCTGCGGGCAGCCACCCCGGATTCGCCGACGCCCACACAAAGTTCATTTGAAGCCGGCATGATGGCCCGAAAAACCGCCGCATGCGCACGCGCGGCGCCTTCTAAAATAACGGCATCGCCGCCGCGCCGCCCGAACTTTCATGAATCCGCCCGCCCAAGCCGACGTATCGAACCCGTACGACGTCATCGACATCCCGCCGGAATTCGCGCCGACCGCCGACCATCCGATGCGCGTGCGCGCGCGGCAGGTCGATGCCGGCCGCCGCATTCCGCTGCACACGCATGCGTGGGCGCAGCTCGCGTATGCGTCGCGCGGCGTGCTGCGCGTGGCGACGACCGGCACGACCTGGATGGTGCCGCCGTCCCGCGCGATCTGGGTGCCGCCGCACGTGTCGCACGAAGTCGTGATCGTCGAAGAGGCCTACTTGCGCACGCTGTATATCGACGAGTCGATCGTGCCGGGCGGGCTCGATGCATGCCGCGTCGTCGAGGTGACGGGGCTGCTGCGCGAGCTGATCGTCGCACTCGACGCGCGCGACCTGAGCGCCGCGCGCGAGCGCCTGCTGTGCGGGCTCGTGCTCGACGAGCTGAGTCATGCCGAACCGTTGCCGCTCGCGGTGCCGATGCCGGACGAAAAACGGCTGCGCCTGCTGTGCGAATCGGTACTCGCGCAGCCCGCGCATGCGGAGTCGCTCGAACACTGGGCGAGCGAGGTCGGCGCGAGCACGCGCACGATCTCCCGGCTCTTCAAGCAGGAACTGGGCGTGAGCTTTTCGCAGTGGCGCCAGCAGGCGCTGCTCGCGCGGGCGATCCCGCTGCTTAACCAGGGGCGACCGCTGTCGCACATCGCGCGCGAACTCGGCTACCAGAGCCAGAGCGCGTTCTCGGCGATGTTCCGCCGCGCATTCGGCGAAAGCCCGCGCGCGTTCATGCTGCGCGGCTACGAGCATCGGGGCCCGGAAGGCGACGTCGCGGAAAACGAAACGCCGGACGACGACGGCGCGATCGACGCGGCCCGCTGATCGCTCGTTCCCGCGCGCCGGACCGTCAGACCGGCCGCACCATGTGGCGGATCGAGCCGAGTTGCGCGAGCCGCGGCCCGGTGACGCGGTAGCCCATGCGCAGATACAGATGCGCGGCAGGATTGTCGACGAACACGCGCAACTGCAGTTCGTGCAGCCCGCGCGCACGCGCCCAGCGATGCGACATCTCGAGCATGTAGGTGCCGGCGCCCTGCCCGCGATGGCCGGCCGCGATCTGCACGTCGCGGATGTGCAGCGAATCGCCCTCCTCGGTCACACGCAGCACGCCGATGCGCTCGCCGTCGGCTTCGAGGATGAAGTTTTCGGATTCGCGCCAGCTCGCATAGAACAGGTCGCTGCGCCACACGAGCCCATGGCGCTTGTAGTAGCCGCCCATGTTGCCGTGCGTCAACGCTTCGGCATACGGAAAATCGCCGGGCTCCGCGGGTCGGAGCTGATACAGGAGTCGCAGGTCGGTCGGATCGAGCATCGCGCAGGAGTCGGAAACGCATCCCGCCACGATAGCGCAGTCGCGTGCGGATGCAATCGCGAATTTCTCGTAGGGGCGCGGCGCGCGGTGTCGGGTGTCAGCGGAAGGCACAATGGACGATTCAAATGAAAAAGCCCGCACGAGGCGGGCTTCTTCATTTTCTGGCGGAGCGGACGGGACTCGCCTACATCCCGCAGGCCGCGGCTGCGCGTGCGCGCGCAGCCCTTCGAGTCCCGTCGGAAGCCGCGCAGGCGGCTTCCTCCGCTCCGCAGTCACGCGCCCGCGAGCGGGCACAACGACCGAATGCACAAACAACAATGCCCGCACAAGGCGGGCATTGTTGTTCGTTTGGCGGAGCGGACGGGACTCGAACCCGCGACCCCCGGCGTGACAGGCCGGTATTCTAACCGACTGAACTACCGC